>NZ_JBNNLZ010000004.1:0-221464 GCF_050272295.1 Lysinibacillus sp. NPDC048646 | reverse complement strand
TCTTCGATATAACCCTTCAGTTCCGAAAGGAACTGTCTAGCCTTTACCTGAGTAATGTGACCATTCTCAATTTAAACTAGAAACATTTCGCACAACTAAACTGCCCCATTAGCCATCCATGAAGCGCAATAAACAGCACTTCACCACAGAAAATGAAAGATAATTAAGCTCTTTCATGGAAGTTGAAGAAGAATCCAGTACACAACTCTTAAATTATAGCGCTTAAAAGCAAAAAAAGACCGTCTAATGACAGTCCGTTCTTAGATTGAAACCCTTTATTATTGGTTCTGTTTCTATAAGTTTCTCAAAATTAAGTAACATTGATTCACAGACCTAATTTTTCAATAAACTCTTCTGCAATTAACTCTAATTGCTCTGGACGTGTCCATTTCATTTTTTTCTTATTTGAAGCAGCTATCTCTATAACACAATTATCTCTAACATTTATACACATCAAACCAAATCTATATCTTGTAATACCATTATCTTTAATGCGTGTTGGCTCCGCAGCAACACTCATATTCCTAATTAACTTCTTTCTAATTTCAATTTCACTTAATCCCTTATTATTTCGAAAAGACTTCCTATAGCATTTATAAACACCATCTGCTATTTTTATATCCTTCAAATCTAGAATTCTTATTCTAATTAAACTATTTAACATATTTTTATGCGCCTTTTTAATCAATGTTTTACGAATAAATTCTTTTTCTGGAAAACGCTCTGCCTCTTCATCTGTAAGCATATAATACTCAAACATAGCTAATGAATAACCTTTTTTATTATCACTTTCTACAAGTACTAAATCTCCCTTTTTTAATCCAACTACCCCTGTTTTAAACACATATAATTGCTGTTCAAAATGATTCCCTGCAAAAGCAAATGAAACTAATGCATATCCCACTTCTATCCCCCCATTTATTACCTAAATTATATACAGAAATCGTATAAATAAAAAAGAGCTACTTTTTTAAATGCAGCTCTTTCTTTTCTAATTATCACTCTTTATTATTTCTCTATATGAAATTAATTCTCTACTTACAATATCCAAAGTATTTGCAATAGCTTCTGAATAAATAACGTTTTTTCTATATAAATTATATATATCATCATTTTCTGTATCTTCAAAAAGTACACTTAATTCTTTTGTCGATTCTTCTAATTCCCATTGTATCAATTCTAAATGGTTTACCTTATGCTCTACAAAATCTATTAAACAATTCATCATAGCATCCCCAGTATTATTTCTATTAACTGTTTTTTTTATTTCTCTTTCCTCGAATAGGTCGCTTATTTTGTTCTCAAGAAGCTGAGAAATTCTAAACATTTCACATGCGTTAAAAGGCATTAGACCTTCTTCTTTCTTTACATATTCATCTTTATCCATTATTAAAGCCTCTGCTATTTGTTCAACGTCATACCCTTTAATTTCCCTCTCTGCCGATAACAAATTCAAATGACACACTCCCCTTATCATCATTTTCACTTTATATTTAAATTAACGGTATTACCGCTTATTTCATCCTTCTTTGTCTCCTTTTTGCAGTATCACTTAATCAACTTTTTACAGTGCCCTAAAAATCTATTTGAGTTGTTTTCACATTTGTAATTGAGTTTGTTTTCACCCTCAGTAAAATGCTGCAATAAAAGTAACATAGAACAACTATTACCTATATACATGACCACTACATTTGACTTGCTTTTACCTTACTACTTGGTTTCTCACCCTTGTATAAGTATAAATATGTTGCATAAATCAACCGGCTAAACGTCCACAGTTTTTATGATTACTATAAGAAAAACTATCTAAATTAACAAAATTCCAAAATTCAATAGTAACGTTCGCATATTATTCCAACACCTTTATTCATTGCTGCTAGTGACTCCGTGACTACTTGGTATTCAACATAACATAATTCATATTGTGTTATGTTCACGCCATCCCCTTAAAACCTTATATACCAAGAGTTTTCTCTACTTCTCTATTATTAACTTTACATGTACGAATTATGTGAAGTTCGCATGTTTAATAATTTATTTTTACACTCGCTTCAAGTAACCTATCTATTTCATTTTGATGCTCTTTTTTATCATAAATCTCTACAAATTCGATACCATCTAATTTAAATCTAACCCCTTTACTGTGCTGGCACTGCCAATCGTCCATACCTTCAATAATTCTTAACGCCAATTGTCCTTCTAATGGAAAATGGATCATGGCATAATTAGCATACTCTCCTTGTTTAATCCACTCCAAGAAATATTCCACCGTATCTCCCAAACTACTAAAATCCCTCATCGCAAGTTCGAACCTTTTGGGGCTAATCCGTTTCACGGTCATCTCTCCTCGTTAATAATATTTTAATGTGGCTATCTTGCTGTTTACTGTGTCCTGTTCTATGCCAATATAACGTAAAGTGTAACTAGAATCCTCATGGTTCAACGTCTTCTGTACCAGCACTATATCTTTTGTTTGCTGATATAAATGAAAACCCAACGTTTTTCTCATGGAGTGACATGCTAAAGAATCGATATCGAATTCATTTGCTACCTCTCTTAAAATCATATATGCTCGTTCCCTAGTAATTGACTTATTATTTCCTACACGGCTCTTAATAACATATTCATGATTCGGTCTGTCCTTTAAATACTTTTTTAATGCCTTTTTTAAAATAGGATTCAATTCAATACTTCTACCGTTATTTTTCTTTCTACGTGTCTTTTTTTCATTGATAACTAAGTATTTTTTATCTTTTAAATCTTTAACTTTAAGACTTAGAATATCTGAAATTCTAAGTCCCGTATAAATACCAAGTAAAAATAAGATGTAATCTCTCTCATTTTTTTCTTTTAAAAACAGTTCTATCTCCTCAATAACATCTGGATCACGAATCGGTTGTACGAAATTCATAATATCACCTACACTTCAAGTCAAAATTCACTTATTTTTGTCAAGTGTTTTAAAAATTTTTGGCTAATCTTTATTACCGTTTGTTACTATTTCATTACTGTTTTATTACTGTCAAAAAACTCATAAACATCGAATTGTAGCTATCTTTTATATCTCATTACTATATTACCGTTATAAAGTAAAATAGAGTATTCCGTATAAGTACAATGTACCCATAACATTATACTTACACACATGTATATATATTTTGAGAATGAACGGTAACACGGTAATAATAAACAGATGAAAACAATGTCCATCCTTTGTGGCTCTGAGCATAAACTCGTTACTTATTCTGTTTCTTTTTAGTTACTGCATTACTGTTTTTGTTACTATTTTTTAATTTTGAAACCTTTTACAGACTTCCATTTACTTTTTATCTTTATACTTTTTGTTTTCCATTCCATGTTGTACCGATTACATACAGCTTCTTTGAACTTTTTTAAATCTAAAGGTTGAGTACGGTTAGTTTTACACCATTCTTCATATTCCTGTAACACTCTTTGCCCTGGCATTTCCTCAAAATAGTCAATATCATATTCAAAAAAGTAATCACTCAACGGGTCGTTTTGTTCTGCGAATGACTCACCAGCCTCAATAGACTTTTCATTGTGAGTTAACTTATCAGCTTTTGGATTCACTAACATTTGTTTTAATGCTTCTACTGCTAGTTTTAAGACATATTCTCTTGCTGTTTCGCTGGCTATTCGTTGCATACTCTCACTGTCTGACATGAGATTTGGGTCATTGGAGAAATCATATTCAAATGGAATAATATGCAGCCTTCTATTAATTTGTTTCCCGTTCTCCTTAAAGTTCGGGTAATAGTTACTGGCCGTAATACACACGGTAGACATTTTCACAGTTTCACTATCTTTCCCTTTACGCTCTATTTCTACCCTACCACCTGTAATAATCGTTTTTAAAGTACCGCTGTCCTCTATGAGTTGGTCGGGCTGGTCGTCCACCATGTTAGCCAGTTTTCCGTAAATTGAAGCCCCTGCAAACGTATTAGAAGCCAATTTTTGAGGTGAAACAGCGGAAATATTGCCGCCGTTCTTATCAAATGTTTCGTAAATCATGGTCAATACCGATGATTTTCCGTTATGTGCTGTACGTCCATACAAATAAAACATTTTTGGAACGAGTATTTCAGGATATAACACACATGCGAACATTTCGTGAATGTTCTGTATACTCGGCGCATATCCTTTTGTCACCTTTTCAAGTGTTTGCTGTACAAAGTCATCATGTGCATTTTTATTATAATTCGCAGATATTTTTTGTATTAGAAATACATTCGGATTAAATGATTCTAACTGGAAAGTTTTTAGATTTAATAAACCGTTTTTAAGAGCGATATAATTAACATTCACATTACAAACTACTGGTGACATGTCCTGAATGTATTCTTGAACCTCTTTCACCTGGCTGTTCCTTAAATCGTCCTTACTCCTAATGATTGCACTCACTTGCCTACCTGAACTATCTTGTTCATATACTCCCTTTTGCTTATTGTAAAAATATAAATCACTATGGGGTGTAGGAAAGCGAACAATACAGAACTCATTCAATACTTCTTCTGCCATTACTTTATGTAGTAGCGTCTTTGTACCGTTCGCATTCGTTACCCACCAAGTAGATATTTCGCCTTTTTCTGTTGTGCTGTTACTTTTTAAATTACTCGCTAGATTACTAGTATTTTGATAGTCAGATATAGAAGTCTTTGTGTCCTCTATCGCTTTGTAGATAGTCATTTCATTGTATTTCAGTTCTCCACGTGCTTCATCCCATTTATCACGCATTAACCCTGATTCTCTAAACATACTATCCATATGATAAGCATTTTTATCTGTCCAAAACGCAAGATGATTACATAGCGCTAGATCCGCCGAACTCCAATCATTATTAACTAAATGACCGTCAAATAAGGCTTTGATAATACTTCCATTACGTGAATTGAACATTTTATTCCATAATTCTTTGTTTGAAATTGTGGATTTTATTGGTATTTGGTGGCTGGGGTGACGCTTGGGTACACTAATTTTTTTATCTCTTTCATAAAAATATTTTTCAATGATTCCTATTAATTCATCCTTACGCTCTTCCACACCCAAAGAATTGATACGATTTCCTGTAAATGTGAAATATCGTCCGTGAGGGTATATTTCTAATCCTAAGGCTGGAATTTTACGCCCCTGATTAATTGAAGCCCTAACAATAATGTGGATACCCATTCCACTAGGTGAGATTTCTGTATAGCTATTCAGTGTGCTTAAAACGTCACATGCTACCTCGTTGAATGCACCATTTTTTAAGCAATGGTCTATGTCAATTCCTATATAATCATCATCTTTACTAAACATAAAACCGATACCGTCATAATTATTTGTCCTAGCAGCATTCACCACATCATCGAAAGTGTGCCATGTATTCGCATTGTTCGACTGTGCATGATAGCCGTTAGGTTGATATGGAACTTTTGTTTGTTTATTACCTCTTTGCTCTAGCCTCCACACCACCCACTGTTTACACAGCCGTAGTTCATAAGGTATTTCTGCATAATTATCTTTTTTGATGTCAAAATATTGCCGTTGTATTTTCCGCATTTCATCGCCGTACCTCCTTTAGCTGGAATAGCTACCTTATTGCATATACACACGCCGCCAAGCGTTTATTTACCATTCTGATGTAATTTCATTTATTACCACGAATGCCTGTTGTGCCAAATACCATCGTTTCCGGTTCTTTTTTCGCTCAATTGCCTTCATACGAGGATCGTTTAGTATTTCGTCCTCTAGCCACCGCTTCGACATGTCTGTTAGCTGTGCAAGTTTATCCACTGACACTAGCCATAGTTGAGATTGAATAGCATCGTCAAGCTGTTTTTCAATATGCTGCTGTATTGCTTTTTTATCTAGGCTTAGTTCAATTTGAGTTGGTATCATTTTTTCACCTTCTTTCGTTGGATTTTGAATATTAAAGTTCTGTAGGTGTAGAAAGCCATTTTTCAATAGTTGCACGATGGAAAATAATACGCCCCCGAATTTTTTTATGTGGAATCTCCTTTTCCCGTGTCATTGTATAAACAGTTGTTGTTGAAACACTTAGTAACTCTGCGACTTCTTTCACTGTCAAAGAAACCTTTATCATCGAATACCCCCTTTATATCAAATTTCAATTTTCTTGATAAACCAAGAATATATCTTTTTATTTTATTTATCAAGAATTATTTTATTTTATTTGATTTACCAAGATTTCTTTTGCTATGCTGTAAGAAAGGAGTGTTTTTATGAATTCGATTGAGTTAGGAAAACATTTAAGAATGTTAAGAAAAGAAAAAGGTTTGACATTAGTTGAACTTTCTAGTATTTCAGGTGTTTCTAATCCATATATATCCCAAATTGAGAATGGGAAATTCAAACCCACACCCGATATTTTAAAAAAGTTGTCTAATGGCTTAGATATTCCGTATTTTGAATTAATGGAGGCCGCAGGATATTGGGAAAACGAAGAAGATTATTCTTTATTAAAAAATGAATTAACCATCCTCAAGGAGAGACAGGATTTTCTTTTTAAAACTTGGAAAGAATTCGAAGAAGAGAATTTAGATATGTCTATAGAAAATTCAACAGAAAGAATGAAGTCGTTTTTTGAAGCAGTAGCTAAAGATGAAAAAATAAAATTAGTAAAAAATGAACAACGGAAAATCGAAGATCAAATCCAAACGATAGAATGGCAGCTAGAGCAAGTACAATTCAATAAATATAAAATACAAAACAAAGTGGAAGAAGAAAAAGACATAGCAAAAAGTCTTACCAACTTAAAAAGAAAATTAACAATTTATGATGATTTAAACTTTGATGGTGAGCCAATCAGTAAGGAATCCACAGATACACTTTTAGAATTAATAGAATTCACCTTTAAACAAATTCAAATAATTAATAAGTACACGCAATCAAAACTCAAAGAAGATTAACATTTATACACTCACCTATTCCTGTACACACGCCGCCAAGCCATGAAAGGAATGGTAAAGGTGAAGTTATATAAATCGACAAAAGAACCTGAGATATATCACTACTTCAATGCAGGCGATGAAAAGCTATGGATGTTTCGGCATAAGTATTATGATTCGTTCGGAAAGCGGAAAGAGAAGAAGAAAAGTGGCTTTAAAACAGAAAAATCAGCATTGAAAGCCCTTCTGGAAGTAAAGGCTTCAACGCTGCGCGGACAAACAAAACATATAGAAAATGAGAATCTAACTGTTAGTGATTGGTTGCATATGTGGTATGCAGAGAATAAAAAAGACTGGAGCATAAAAACATTAGTGCAACGCGAATCGGCTATACGTTTGCAAATGAAGCCATTACTAGGTCGCTACAAGCTCCAAAAGTTAGACAAAGCCACATATCAACGTGAGTTCATTAACGTGCTAGAAAAGCGCTATGCGCCCTCTATGTTGAAATTATTACACAGTCTTTTTAAAATTGCTATCAACGCCGCAGTTGAAGCCGAGGTGTTAGATCGTAATCGTTTCACTAGAGTTAAATTAGTAGACGATGCAAAAATAGAGAATTTCCTTACACCTGTTCAATTAGTCACTTTTTTAGAAGATGCAAAGAATAACGAAAATATAACGAGTTATACTTTTTTGTTGACTGTTGCTTATACTGGCTTGCGTTGTGGTGAAGCGTGCGGGCTCCAATGGAAAGATATTGATTTTGAAAACAATACAATCACTATTGCTCGCTCTCGTGGCCAATATGGTGTTGGTAAAACAAAAACTAAAAATAGCGATCGAACGATTTTTGTTGATCCACTCGTAATAGATCAATTAGAAACATATCGAAAATGGTGTAAGAAGAAATTGCTATCGTGTGGGAAAAAGCTGAAGGATGTAAATGATGATTCATTTATTTTCATTTCGGAACATTTAGGAGAACCGATTTCAACAAACAATACAAATTTAGCGATTAAGAGAATTATACAGAGGACTAACCTCCCTAAAACAACACTGCACGGTTTACGGCATACGCATTGCACGGTGCTTCTAAATAACAAGCTACCCGTGAAGGTAATTGCTGAAAGATTAGGTAACACACCACAGATGGTTCATACAGTCTACGGTCATGTATTGAAAGAAATGGAGCAAGAATCGGTGACAGTATTTAGTCAAAGCTTAAATGCAGTTGGGGCTAGAATTGGGGCTAACTCTTAATATGAGAGCCCTTGAACCCTTGGTACGAAAGAGTTTATTGATGTAGTTATAACCTTTTTATTATAGGATGAAAGCCACCTTTTTTTCAAGATAGAAGTAAGTGATGTTTTATGGTTTGGCTAATCGTTAATGAAAAGGGCCTTCTAACATCTACTCACTAAATTATATTGACAGATATTTCCGTAAACAATACAGTTAGTATATTATTTCAGAACTTTCAAACAACTAATAGAAATGAGGATTGCTATATGTTAACACTTGAGAAAATTCAAGCTGCCAAAAATAAACTTGCACCTTATATTCATGAAACACCAGTTGTCCGTTTATATGGACTCGACGATATTTTAGGTTGTAATGTATATATAAAAGCAGAAAATATGCAAAAAACGAACTCATTCAAAGTACGTGGCGCTCTCAATAAAATGCTCTCGATGCCAATTGAGCAATTACAAAAAGGCGTTGTTGCCTCTTCCTCTGGTAATCATGGCAAAGGTGTTGCTTACGCAGCAAAGCTATTAAACATACAAGCAACAATCGTTTTACCAGATACAGCGCCAATCATTAAAGTTGAGGGTATACGTGCACTTGGTGCAAATGTTGTACAATGTAAGTTTGCCGATAGACAAGCAGAGACTGATAGACTAAGCTTAGCACACAATTACGCCATCATTCACCCTTATGATGATTATCATATTATGGCCGGTCAAGGAACGGTGGGTTTAGAAATCTTAGAGCAATTACCTCATGTCGATACGATTGTTGTTCCAATTGGTGGTGGCGGACTTATTAGTGGCGTAGCGACTGCTATTAAAACTTTAGCGCCTCATGTCAAAGTAATTGGTGTAGAACCTGCTGTCATATCACGTTATGCAAAAAGCCTCAAAGCCGGTGAAAGATTACTTTTAGAAGAACAAAAATCATTGGCAGATGCTCTCTTACCTTTACAACCTGGTAAGCTCAATTTCCCCATTGTTCAAAAGCTTGTCGATAATGTTGTTAGTGTGGATGAAGATTCTTTACATAGTGGCATGAAGACTTTGCTACTAGATGGAAAACAACTTGCCGAACCTTCCTCTTCGATAGTTATCGGGGCAGCCCTTCAGGGTATTTTACCAATTGCCAAAAATGATAATGTTTGCTTCCTTATTTCGGGTAGCAATGTCGGATTAAATCAATTGCAGACTTTCCTATAGGCCATTATTCGCCAGGAATGATTAGTAACGGTCATTTGTATATTTCTGGTTAAGCTTCAGCTAATCCAGATATTAGCAAACCTACTATAGGTGATATTCAAGCAGACACATTGATGGCACTTCCTAAAATAGAGGTTATGCTTCAAGCAGCGAGCTTACAGAAGAAGCTGTTGTTATGTGCAGAGTCTATATTACCTCTTCAGATTTATAAGATAAGGTGAGGTGAACGAAGCCTATGCTAATTTTTTTGCTGAGCATAAGCACACACCTGTAATTATCCCGATAAAAGAATTAAGTCACAGCAGCTTAATTAGAGCTGTGACAGAACTATAAGTACATTATAAAAGGGTATTCCATTTACTAAATATGGAATACCCTTTTATAGTATTTGTTTAAGACTGTTGCTTTATTGCTTTATTTCACCCAACCCAGTATCATTTCTCTAAGCAGTTTACTCGCTGTGTTCGCTGTCATTTCAGATGAATCATAGATTGGGGCAACTTCAACTAGGTCAAAGCCTACTACATTCACACCACTCGCTGCAATGGCATGTATCGACGCTAGTAATTCTTTTGAAGTAATACCTCCACAATCCACCGTACCCGTACCTGGTGCATGTGCTGGGTCTAGTACATCTATATCAATTGTAACGTATACATTGCGACCCGCTAGTGTTGGTAATACTTCTTTTAACGGCTCTAGCACTTCAAATTTTGAAATATGCATACCGTTTTCTTTTGCCCAATCAAATTCTTCCTTCATGCCTGAACGGATACCAAAAGAATATACATTTTTCGGTCCGATATGTTCTGCAATTTTACGTATTGGCGTTGAGTGAGAAAGCGGTTCACCCTCATATTCAACGCGTAAATCTGTATGCGCATCAAAGTGAATAATTGCTAAATCTTCGTACTTTGCAGAAACGACCTTCATCACAGGCCATGACACTAAATGCTCGCCACCCATGCCGACCGGAATTTTGCCATCTTCTAATAGTTTAACTATAAATTTTTCGATTTCATCTAATGAACGTTGTGCATTTCCAAATGGTAGTGGAATATCCCCTGCATCAAAATACTTTACCTCATCTAAATCTCTATCCAGATATGGGCTGTATTCTTCAAGTCCAATGGATACTTCACGAATACGTTGTGGGCCGAAGCGTGAACCTGGTCGATAACTAACTGTCCAATCCATTGGCATACCATAAATTACTGCCTGTGCATCCTCATATGTCGGATGACTTTTTATAAAAACATTTCCTGAATAAGCCTCATCAAATCTCATTTCTAGCCCTCCATTAATATCTGAACTAATCCTTTGAAATCCAGTACTATCGTAATTTCACTATAGGGGCTTACAGGTTTGTAATGAAACCTCCATACCCGCATCCTCGTATACATAATTGGAACGACTAGCAAAATTCGAGTAAAATCTACAAAGTATTATTCTTTTGTCGAATGCTATCATTTCAAACAGTACAAAAAAAGTATAGATGTTTTTGAATAAAGTGCAATAGTTTTTGCTTAGAATTTCGATTAAATAAGAATGTTCAGACACATACTATACGCAAGTTGTGAGAAAACGAGGTGAAGTCAGATGAAAAGAAAAAGCTATCAACGTAAGCAAAAGCGTGTGAAACGTACACGTAAAGCATTTACACTTTTTGTCACCTTTGCATCTGCAATTGTAGTAGCATTCATAGCGTTACGCGTCTATATTCAAGTGGCTGGTGCACCGCCATTAACTGTACCAAAAGCTTCTATCTTTTTAGACGAAAACGAAAACCAGATTGGGGATCACTTTACAAATGAGCGTCGTTATTGGGTCGATCTTGATGATATGTCACCCTATTTAGTAGAAGCAGCCGTAGCCGTTGAAGATAAAGATTTTTATAAGCATAGCGGCTTTGACTTTTCCCGTATTGCCGGCGCCATTTTAGTTGATATTAAAGCAGGAAGTAAAGTACAGGGTGCTAGTACAATCACCCAACAATACGCTCGAAACCTGTATTTATCCCATGAAAAGTCATGGACACGGAAAGCAAACGAGGCACTATATGCTTATAGATTAGAAGTTTTTTATGACAAGGATGAAATACTAGAGGGTTATTTAAACACCGTGTACTATGGACATGGCATGTATGGCGTAGAAGCAGCTAGTCGATATTACTATGGGAAATCTGCAAGTGATTTAACGCTAGCCGAAGCCTCAATGTTAGCAGGTGTACCGAAAGGTCCAAGTATTTACTCACCAATCGCCAACATTGAAAAGGCGACCAACCGTCAACATATAATTTTAAAACTTATGGCCGATCAGGGCGCCATTACTCAAGCCGAAAAGACACGTGCAGAAGATGAGCAACTCGTCTTAAAAAATGATATGTGGGTAGCTTCTAAGTCCGTTGCTCCCTATTTCCTGGACGTAGCTTGGCAAGAAGCTAGTGAAATTTTGAAAACAAAAAATCTAGACATCAGTGAAGGTGGCTGGACCATTCAAACAACACTCAACCAAGGACACCAAAAGGCAGCAGAAGAAGCAGTTGCTAGTAATATGCCTGCAAATGACCTACAGGCTGCATTCGTCAGCATGGAATCAAAAACAGGTGCTGTCACAGCGCTTGTCGGTGGCCGAGATTATGCAACCAGTTCCTTTAACCGAGTTACACAAGCAAAAAGGCAGCCTGGTTCAACCATTAAACCGATTTTATATGCGGCCGCTTTGGAAAATGGCTATACACCACTGACTTTTTTAGATGTTGGACAAACAACTTTCACCTACGATAATGGCCGTGCCACCTACGCACCTAAAAACGTGAACGGTGAATTTGCAGAGCATGATATGACCATGGCACAAGCCATAGCGATTTCCGATAATATCTATGCGGTGAAGACACTAGAGGATATCGGATTCAAGACCTTCCATGATATAGCGAATCGCTTTAGTGTAAATATTGGTGCTAAAGACAACTTGTCGCTTGCTCTTGGAACCGTCGAAACAACGCTATATGAAATGTCAAATGCCTATAATATACTAGCGTCTCAAGGACAAAAAACGTTACCGACAGCTATTATTTCCATTAAAAATGCGAATGGTGATATCATCTACGAAAATAAAGAAGTCGATAAAAAAGCAGAAACAGTGATTTCCAAAGAAGACGCCTATGTGCTAACAGAAATGATGACGGGTATTTTCGATCCAGTCTTTAGTGATTATTCTCCTGCTACAGGGATTGCTATTCGCTCTCGTATGACTCATACGTATGCAGCAAAATCCGGCTCTACTAATAGTGACCAATGGCTAATCGGGTTTACGCCGAATTTAACAGCTGGCGTTTGGAACGGCTATGATCAGGGGAAAAACCTATCTGCAAAAGAAGACATGGCTGCTACAAAGCAAATCTGGATTGACTTTATGGAAAATGTCAATAAAGGAACAAAAAATGTAGATTTTTCAAAACCAAAGGATGTAAAAGGAGTCGTAATCGATATTGAAACAGGTAAACTGGCAACAGATGCCTGTCCAAAGCAACGTCTCATTTATCTAAATACCCAAGATATTCCGACAGAAAAATGCACGAACTTCGATATTCTTGATAGCAATACATGGGGAGAATTTTGGAATATGCTACCCTTCTCTATTTTTAAAGGCGAAGGATAAAGTGAAACTTCAAACCGTGGGGGTCTCTTTCTCCCCCACGGTTTGTTAGTTGAACCAATCGGGCTTTTACGGTCAGTTGAGGTAGTTGTCCTACTGACCGTTTACGCGGGATAAAAATAAGCAAGCATGTGGAACTTTTATGCATAAGATGCGTTATAATCAGTGAAAGCTCTCGACAAAAGATATAGATATAAAATAAAAAGATAATCGTCGGAACGATCTGCAGTCTCCGACGATTATTAGTTGAAACAATCGAGTGCTTATAAGCGCTCGATTGTTTTACTTAAACATCCTACATATTTCTCCGCTTTGAAGTTGGAGTCTTATCAGCCATTGATGCTAGATAAAAAAAGCTTTCTCTTCCCCGGAGACGTGTCCGTGGGAACAGAAAGCTTTTCTTGTTTTATGGTCAGCGGAAAGGATGAGAATCATGGGGCATTCGGCTTGGGTTGTTCAAATGCCACATAGCGCTCATCACAATTCGCGAGACCAAGTGTCCTAGCTTACTAAAATGTAAGCTCTGCATCAAGTGTACTTTTTTTCATAACCACTTTCAACCTTATATCGAAAGCGATTGCAAAATGTCACAGATTGTTCAATCATTGCAGGTTGTTTATACAAATAAGTCTTGACGTAATTGCTCCTCACTACGTGTCCAAAGCTCAGGATTGAGCTCTTTAAGGAAAGAAGCAAGTATTTTTTTAGAAGGAACATCCATATGCTCTACAATTATATGACGTTTCATTGATTTATCCATTTTATTTACGTGATCAGCTAGAATTTTATAACCACGACGTTTTTCTCGATTTACTACCATTTCACAGGCTGTTACCCCCGCATAGTAAGGCCCATCCGCTTTATGATCGATTGTCACCCATACTAACCAGTATGGCTTACCACCCTCAGAATCAGCACGATCTGTCGTAAATTTAATACCTCGTTCTACATCACTACGTGCATGCATGGCGCCAATTTCGACCGAAGCCCTACCCTCTTCTATATCAATAATGACCGGTGACACGTTTTCGAGTGAAAGCGATCCCACACCAAAGCCTTTATGCCCATCTGTCGGGTCATTTTTTATAATAGTAAAACCCATTTTTTGTTTTGGTTTTTCTTCATTTGCCATACTTTAATTTCCTCCATTCTGCTATTATAAAGTAAAGCATACTCGCGCGCTTTCGTGTCTGTTGCATGCCTTCCGAAAGATTCCGGATCGCTGTGATTATAGCGACTTTAACTTGTCACGCGAATGCCTAAACACTAAGTAAGAAGTTTATATTTCCTTATAAACTAACTATACAACATAATTCCATAAAGGAGGCAATATTATGCCATACGTAACAGTGAAAATGATTGAAGGTCGTACAGACGAACAAAAACGTGCCCTAGTAAAGGAAGTAACAGAAGCCGTTTCTCGCACAGTCAACGCACCTGCTGAAACCGTGACGGTTTTCATCGAAGAAATGTCTAAAAACCATATCGGCGTTGCAGGGGTTCGCTTTAGCGATAAATAATAAGTATACGGGTAGAGTAACTTAACGCTCTATCCGTTTTTTTAAGTTCTATTAAGACTGTCAGCGCAAAGTTAGGTTCTATCAATGCTAGTTGTACTCTTATCAGCGCCTTCCTTCGTCCTATCTGCTATTCTGTCATTCCTATCAACGGTGTCTGTTTTTCATTCGATAACACACTAGGAGGTGACCAATTGAATGAAGAAACTTAAACTCAGCCTCCTCATTTGTATGCTAATCATCGGCTTTCTACTCATTTTTATTAATCCTATTCAAAATGCTATTATTGCTCATTTGAGCGATCGATTGAATACCTCAGATTACAGTGCCGATGATATTAAAAAGAACAAT
Organism: Lysinibacillus sp. NPDC048646; assembly: GCF_050272295.1. Taxonomy (NCBI): domain Bacteria; kingdom Bacillati; phylum Bacillota; class Bacilli; order Caryophanales; family Bacillaceae; genus Lysinibacillus; species Lysinibacillus sp. NPDC048646. Next base: position 206,575 of record NZ_JBNNLZ010000004.1, on the reverse strand, counting down.
AACGCGGTTGCCGATTTTGAATTTGAAGCGGTGCAATCACTATCCATCGGTGAGGTGTTAAAAGCTCAAACGAAGTTAGAGAAAATGCCCGTTATTGGTAGTATTGCTGTTCCAAGTGTTGATATGCAGCTACCTATTGTAAAGGGTGTTGGGAATGCTACACTTGCTGTCGGTGCAGGAACAATGAAGCCCACTCAAAAACTAGGGGAAGGTAACTACGCTTTAGCAGGTCACTATTTTGAAGAAAAAGATATATTATTTAGCCCATTATATAACGCTAAAGTGGGCGACACGATTTATGTATCAGATTTAACGAATGTTTATGAATATAAACTAACTACAAAGGAAATCATCTCCGCTACAGACGTTTTTGTTATTGATGATATTCCTGATAAAACCGTTTTGACGCTCATTACATGTGCTGACAATGGTACAAAACGACTTGCAGTTCAAGCCGACTTTATAGAGCAATATCCTTTCGACGAAGCACCGTCAAAACTATCAGAGACATTCTAAAGTTAAAACCCCAAGATCAAAAAATCTTGGGGTTTTCTTATACGAAATTATTTCATATCCGCACTGCGACGGCGCAAGAAGAACACTGCACCTATAACGAGAATTAAGCCAATCAGTGTCAGAACTGTTTGATTTGCTCCATCTGTTTGTGGAAGCTTGCCTTTCGTATTTAATTGCGCTTCCAATTGTTTAGCAGCCGCTTTGATCTTGTCAATATCAAGAGACTGCGCTACTACTGCCTGTTCCTCTTTAGATAAATTATTATATTTATTGAGGAAATCCTTATATTCATCTAGCGTGTCTTTAGTTGCCATAGAAGGATTATATGGTGTTAAGTTTTTCCCTTGGTCAATGACATCTTGTACAGATGGTTTTGACGTTTCTGGTTTTCCAGGAGTTGTTGGTTTACCTGAATCCGGTGTTGGATTCTCTGGGTCAACTGACTCTTCCGGATTTGTTGATGGATTTCCTGGATCAACTGGTTTCTCTGGATCTGGTGTTGGCTTTCCTGGATCAACTGGTTTCTCCGGATCTGGTGTTGGCTTACTTGGATCAACTGGTTTCTCTGGATCTGGTGTTGGCTTACTTGGATCAACTGGTTTCTCTGGATCTGGTGTTGGCTTACTTGGATCAACTGGCTTTTCTGGATCTGGTGTCCAGCCACCACCGCCCCCACCTGTTGATGTAGGTTTTACTAGTGCTGAACATGTATCTTTTACCGTAAACGAGCCAATTAAACGACTTCCCTCATATACATAATACGTACCTTGTTTAATGGCTTTGTTTGGTAATAAAATTGTTCCTGCTACACTAGTTGTTAAAATTTCATTGTTGTCTACATCTTTAATACGGTTACTAGCTGCGTCTTTTATTGTTATCTTGGCATTCGTAAGCGGTGTTCCAAATTCAGTTTGCACAGTTAATGTAAATGATGGACATGTAGGTGCTGCTACTACTTCCGCCTCACAATTTACTGAATACTGAACTGTTATTTGGCCAATGAATAATTCACCTTGATATACATTGTATTCACCTGAAGGAATGTCTGTAGAAGGAATATTAATCTGACCTAATTCATTTGTCGTTTTGTTTGTTACAATAATTGCTCCCGTTTTATCTTTGATTGTAATGTTGCCAACGTTAGAGCGTAAATTGCCATTTTCATCTTTCACCGTTAATGTAAATTGTGGACATGAAGGTGCTGGTTGAACTGTTACTTTACATTCGATATTGTTTTGGAAGTTACCAATTTCTTCGCCATCTACTTCAACTGTGTAAGTACTTGGTTCTAAATCAGTTAATTCAATAACACCAGTCGTAGTTGTTGTGTTAATAATTTCGTTACCGCCAGCATCTTTAACAACGATTGTTGAAGTACCATCAGTAATATTATTACCATCAACATCTTTTACAGTTAATTCAAAATTTTCGCATTTTGGTGCTTGTTTAACGATAAATTCATGGCCACAGTCTTCTGCGTACGTTAAAGTTACTGTACCTAAGAACTGGTTACCTTCGTACACCGTATACTCACCTGGTTCTACGCCATTTATAGAATTATTTTTGTTAGATTCAAAAATAAACTTACCTGCCGTAACATGTGATACCTTTACTTCTGTAGCACCTGATTTTAACGTTAATTCTTTAATATTTGTACGAATATTTCCTTCCGTATCTTCAACCACGATTGTGAAGTTTTCACACTTAGGTGCTGGTTGAACATTCTCATTACATTTGTCATTGTACTCAACTATAATCGTCTTTAACGTCACACCATCGTAAACAACATCGTACTGACCTGCTTTAACTTGATCTGGCGTAAAAGTAACTTTACCGTTTCCAGCAATGCTATGATTTTCTGATAAGCCCGTTGCTTTACTTACTAATGTTACTGTTCCGCCATTAATTACTTTACCGTCAATATCATATACTGTTAATTCGAACTGTGTACATTTCAAACCACTTTCTGGTTCGTTTTCGATTTCAATCACTTGGAATCCTTTGTACTTACCTGATGTTTCAATTTTATCAAGATTAAGTTCAAACTCTTGTGTCAGTGGTTTATAACCGGTTTGTGTTTCTTCCACTACTTTGTATTTCTTAGTAGCATTTGCGCTTGGTGCTAATTTTAAACCGTAGTTTAAATAACCTTCTGTATTTGTTGAACCTGATGTTAATAACGTATTACCCGTATATGGACCGTATAAGTCAAACTTAACGTTATCCATAGGCAAGCCTGTTGCTGCATCTGTTTTTAAAATAACGAATGGTACTGTTCCAACTTTACCACCAGCATCATATTTGAATACAAGGTCATTAACCGTGCTAGAACCGCTATTCCCCTCTTCACTTAGATAGCTAACATTTACTACGTTATCTACTTTACTGCCATTTGGTCCCATAAACACAGTAGAGTACTCAACATAGTACGCTTTATCGCCATCTGGTAATTTTAATTCAAATGTTCCTGCTACAATATCAACTATTAAGTTTTCGTCTGTTAACGTAACTGGCTGACCTTTAGCAGGTGTTGAGTTAGTGCCTGTAAAATTCATTTCCCATACTTTAAATGAATCTTTTAAAATTAACTGTGCTGGGTCGTCATCAATTTTACCAACTGTATCTGTAATCACAATGTTGCTTAATTGTGACTGTGCATAGTTAAATTTAAAGTTCCAATTTACTTGTGGTGAACTCGATGTTGATGTCCCTTTTTTATCTATGATTTTTTCCGTATGTGCAACTGGTACATCTGCATGCCATGTTGCATTTGGTGAATTTTCATTACCTTGGGAGAATAATTTTGCTACATTGCTTATAGTAATAGCTGAACCATGAGGATACACAGCATCCGCATCTTTCGATTGGTATGTCACTTTATAAGGAGTTTTAATCGTGCCTAATTCAAGGACAATTTCGTTTGTTATATTTGTAACATCAACGATTTGCGTATCACTTGGATCTGTGCTTGGTACAAAATTGCCTCCTGCGCTTAACGTACCCTTTACTACTTTAAGTTCTGTTACTTTTTGACTTGGTGGTAATGTGTCTTTAAATACTGCATTATCGATTTGGTTGTAGTTAAAGTTTAGCTCTACATCCCAATGGAATGTTTTTGTTTCATAATTGTAAGAGCCTGTTTTCTTACCATTTGCTTTTTGTTCATTTTTAATTTCTTGAGTAGTTGAAGCTGTTGATGTCTCAAAGTTAGGTATACCCGTGTCGCTTAATGTTACTTGGTTTTTGTATCCACGAGTGTTTGTACCAGTATCTTTAATTTCATAGTCTGTTGTATACTCAATTACAATTTGGTCACTAACAGGTTGTAACAATTCAATTACAAATCCCGTTTCTCTTGTTTGCCCATCAACTGTACCTGTTGTGTTAGTTAATGTATAGTGAGTACCTTCTTTTAGAGTGGCTGCTCCAGCTGTAACTGTTAGTCCATCTTTTAGTGTGAGGTATGACCCTTCATACGTATCTGTTAATTTTGTACCCTCTGCTAATGTATATTTCGCTTGGTTCGCAACAATTTTCCAATCCATTGTTTTAGCTTCGTAATTAACACCTTTAGCTGTTTTATTTAATATAAGGTCTTTCTTATAATAAGTGATTGCTGCTTGATTCGTTAAACCATTATGGTTCGTAAAGTCACCACGAGTGACTGTATTTGTGATGGAACGGTCTGTTGTTGGATAAGTGTTAGCATCTGGCTTTGTTTTATACTTAATTGTATAAGCATCCGTCACACCACCTGGGAATGCCAAATCAAAACCTAGACCATTCGCTTTAGGAGTGACTGTATAACCACTAGCTTCAGGAGTGGATGAACCATTTTTATATACTTTTACAGCCCCAAATAATTCGTGCCCAGCTGTCCATACATCAGATAGAGTTGCTGAACCTGCTGGAATTGTACGTTTGTTATGATTGTACTTAATTGTCCACTCAGTTGTTACTACTCCTGAAGATTCTACTGTTGGAGAAGAAACTGATTTTTCTAAAGGAGTGTCGAAGCCAACCGGTATCTCTTTATTTATTGTTGTTCCATTATAACTAGCTTTGTTATAAAACTTCGCTGGTGGAATAATACCTAAATCATTCACTTTTGTTTTGTAAACAATACGGTAGCCTGTATGGGCTTTATTTAGTAGCTCGATTGTCATTGTTGTTCCGCTAATAGTAGGTAACGGTGTTACTGAATCCCCTTCTGTAATAGCACCATTCGGAGAAATATTTAGCTCTGTTATTGATTCGATTACATCAAATGTATGAGCACCTGTCAGTGTATCTATAAATGTTGTTGTACCGCCATCTGTATTAGCAGCTAAATTCGTATTTACATCTACAGTCCATGTAATGTATTCACTATTTTTAGCCCCATTATCCGCAACACCACTCTTAGTTATGGCTGAACCATTACTTGCTGGTGTGAAATTAAGCGTTATGTCTTGGAAACCAGGTACTTGAATTGTTTCTGACCAGCTATTGTTTGCAGATTGTAGTGTACCTGTAATTTCAAAAAACACATCTTCAACTACTGTACCTGCACCCGCTTCATCTCGAATAGCATCAGTAAATCTAATGCTAACTATTTGTCCCGAAACCTCTACATTACCAATTACTTTACCATTATAAAATAGCTGTTTATTACCAGTTAATCCCGTAAATTGTGCTGGTAATTCGTAAGTCAGTCTAGAGTCCTCACCATAGGTATGCCCTGGCTCTAGTGCTAAATCTACTCTAAATTTTATTGTGTCACCGACTTTACCTTCTGCTGATGTGCCAGTTACAGGTGTGTTATCAATTGTTAGAACAATCTCCTCTTTGAAGTTCGCATCATTTCTATCAACAACAAGGTCTATTGCTAATGGCTCCACATTCAACGGCACTGTTTTTTCCGAGTCATCAGTTGCTGTTTCTTCCTCTTCACTAGCCTCGTCTACATTTTCACCGATATCGCCTTCAGGAGCTTGCTCAGTGCTTTCGTTTTCTGGCTGTGTTGTAGAAAGGTCTTCTTCACCAGAGCCACCCTCTGTCAAATCCGTACTATTGCCATTTTCGACTGGCGGTGTAGAAAGGTCTTCTTCATCAGTGTCAGCCTCTGTCAAATCCGTGCCGTTGTCATTTTCGACTGGTGGTGTAGAAAGGTCCTCTTCCGCAAACACTGAAATCGGTGATAGTACGGTTTGGAATACGAGCAACAATGTGATAATTGCTAAATTTAATTTCTTCATGTTTCTCTCCTTTTTAAGTTCAGAGAGCTACCTGTTGGCGTTTGTTGACGACGTTGCATCCTTTCTGAATCCAGGTAAGGTATGCTACAAACAATAGGTTAGTCCCTCTTCCCTTCAAATAACTTGTCGTCATTGCGAATACATCAAACAGTACTACACGTGGTAGACTTTCGTGGTGACTTTTTGTAGTGTATGTACACAGTTGCATGTACCCCTATTAATTGGTGTGACGCCTACTATAATTGGCCTCACCCCCTTTTAGATTTTACATACAGTATAGAAAACAGTACTGAACAAATTCTAAACAATTCCATTTTTTTCATTAGTAAATTCCTATAGTAATTTGTAATACTTCTAATTGATGGGTATTTATACAATACAAAAAGCACTAAACCAGTACCCATTTTGAGTATGTTTAGTGCTTTTTTATCACTTTTTTATGAAAGATAGTTATAGTGTCCCTACATCCGATATACACGCTTTATGCACAAAATCTTTTTTCTTATTATCTCAAAATATTTCATTGACCTTGTAATAGTGTCAGGATTTGTTTCTTCTCAATCGCGTGTGTACTTCTATCTTCTAAAAAATCTAATGGAAAGTATACTTTATGATCGCGTTTCATGCGCCCAGAAATAGAATCAACAATTATGGATTCTCTTGATAGTTCACGTAACTCTCCGTTTTTCATTTCAAGAAAAATTGGGACACGTACTTCTTCCTCTCCTGGTCGATAAAAATCATAAGGAAGATCAGCGGTTGTATCATGCACAAGATAGTATTCTGGATTTAAGTCGGCTTGCTTAAATAACTCTTGTAGCTTTTGATATTTTTCCAGTTCGACACCCGGATCTAAATCGATGTATTGAAAAAGCTTTCGATTTACAAAACGACGACTTAAGTCACTTAAAATAGCATCTTCCTCTTGCATCCACAATTGAAAATAAGTAAAAAGAATACTTTCATCTAGAGCTAAATAGTCCTCCAACGTTATCGTGTTTCGGAAAAAAGCTAAAAAGTGAGTAGGTTCGTGCTTAAACTTGTAGCCTACCATACTTAATTGCTTTGCTCTTTTTAAAATATTATTTAAAATAACCTCCGCGCTGCGCGATACAGGATGGAAATAAATTTGTAAGTACATTTGATAACGGCTCATAATATAATCCTCTACCGCGTGCATGCCGGTTGCCTTTATCACTACCTGATTTTTGCGGGGACGCATTACACGTAAAATACGCTCCATATCGAAATGTCCGTAGCTCACACCTGTAAAATAAGCATCTCGTTGTAAGTAATCCATACGATCGGCATCAATTTGACTAGAAATCAAACTCACGACTTGCTTATTTGGATAAGTTTTTTCAATTACTTGTGATACTTTCTCTGGGAAATCCAGTGCAACTTTTTTTAGCACGGCATTGACTTCTGTATCACCAAGTAATATTTGTCTTGTAAAGAATTCATGATCTAGTTCAAAGACATTTTCAAAGGCATGTGAAAAAGGACCATGCCCTAAATCATGTAAAAGGGCTGCACAAAGCACAAGCAACCGCTCGCTCTCATCCCAATCTGGGCGACCTGTAAAAATATCATCAACAATGCGGCGCACAATTTCATAAACACCCAGTGAGTGACTAAAACGGCTATGCTCTGCTCCGTGAAATACTAAAAACGTTGTACCGAGCTGACGAATTCTACGTAATCTTTGGAATTCTCTTGTACCAACTAGATCCCAAATCACTTGATCTCGTACGTGTACATATCGATGAACTGGATCTTTGAATACTTTCTCTTCTTGCAATTTTGTGTTTGCATAATGTGTCATTTGTACAGCACCCCCTATTTCGTATTTCTTCTATTATATGCAATACTTGTAGGACTAGCATATACATTACTCTGTAATTATAGCGACTATCAACCTAATTTAACGTATTATTTACTTAACTTAGGTTTCTATCGGCCCAATAAAAAAGCGCATTGGCATAGGAACATCAGACGTGCGATAAAAATACCTTTGGACTTTACTAAGACAATTTACATTTATCAATAAACAAAAAACTACCTTCAACGATGTGAAGATAGCCTTTTATTACTTACTTTTCAATTTCGCTAAAACTTTTTCCATTAGCTCTTCTTCAGTGAGTGCAGCAACAGGGCGACTATTTACAAAGGTAAATGTTTTTTTACGACCAGGGCCACAATAAGAATGACAGCCTATTTCGATGGTTGCATCAGGATCGATTTCCTTTAATTTTGGAATTAACGTTTTTAAGTTAACGGCCTGACATTCATCGCAAACTTTAAATTCGTTTGCCATTTTGTCAACAACCCTTTCTATATAGTATTTTTTCAAAAATAACGTCTCTAATGAGCGTATGACATTCACATATTTAAGTATGTAGCATACGCACAAACCTACATCGGGTATTGTATCGCACTTTTCACCTTGTATTCAAGCATAATTCCTCCCACATAGATGAATAAAAGGTTAAAAGATTGGTCATGCTAGTCATAAATAAGTAGTACCAAATTAAGGTGGGAGGTTTTAAAATGAGTAAAGTAAGACAAGATGCTTGGTTAGAAGAGAATGATGAATTGTTGGCAGAGTCGGTAATTCGTCATGTTACAGAAGGAAGTACACAGTTAAATGCCTTTGAAGAAGCTGGTGATGCTCTGAATCGTACTGCTGCTGCATGTGGTTTCCGTTGGAATGCTGTTGTTCGTAAAACTTATGAGGAACAATTAGCAGAAGCGAAAAAAGAAAGAAAAGAGAGAATGCGAGTGTTAGGCGCTCCTGCAAGACGCCGTTCCTCTAATATTTTTGCAGTAAGTGGTAGTGAGTCAGAAAGTAAATCGATTCCACTATCAGCACTATCTCTTGATATTGTTATAGCGTACTTGCTACGTTTACAACATTCTGGTGAAATAGGTAATGAGTCTTCGAAATGGAGACAACTTGTGCACGTAACCTCTGAGAAAAATAAAAAACTAGAGAAGACAATTACACAATTAGAAGAAGAAAACAGATCCATTCGTAGAGATTATGAACAGTTTGTGCAAATTATGAACCGTGCTAGACGACTCGTGACACTAGATGAAGAGGAAGAATATATTGCTCCTGTTTTTAAGATGGAGAAAAACGGAAATCTAGTTACGAGCAGTCCGTATCAAAAAGAAAATGGCGATGTGCTTAGTTAGCAGCATCGCCGTTTTTTTTTGATGCTATGCTAGTTACCCTTTTACTTTGGTTCTAGCATTTTTGCATTTCGTTGTAAAACACGTTGTAGATAAAATGAATATAACGCTAATTCTTCGCCATGAAAGGGTTCTACACGAATTTCTTTTGCTAAATTATGAAGAATTTGCTGTAAACGAATAACTACCGTGTCAACTGTTAGTGATGCATCTACAAGTTCGCATAATGAAGCCATGACCGTAGGCACAATTTGTGGATACGTAAATTTTGTTTGCTCTCCCTGTAAGCTTTCCTCATAAAAATCGCGAATAAGTGATGCTCGTTCAGCACCGCTTCCTTCAATACATAAATAAACTTGCACGGCTACACCTTGGCGTAAACGTCTTTGTGAAATGCCTGCAAATTTCTTTCCTTGAATACTTAAATCATAGGAACCTGGACAATAGGAGCCCACAATTTCATAGGCTTCAATTTTATCGGCTGCTTCTGGAAATAATGCCTTCACTAGGGCTACCATTACATCATAACCGGCATCAATACTCAGCGCTTCAGTTTGTTCGGATAAAACAATCGAAATATTAAGGACACCCGCATCAAGAGCAACTGCTAGACCGCCAGAATTACGGACAATTGGATGATAGCCACATGCTTCAAGTAACTTCATACCTTGTTGCACATATGGTAAACGATGATCCTGAATACCAAGCACCACTGCCGCATCATGTACCCATGTACGTATTGTTGGTGGAGACGCAAGCTGCCCCACTAGTTGACATAAAGTATCATCTGTTGCAAAAGATTCAAGGGGGGATTTTTTTTTCATGCTAATGGATTGATCGTAGAAACGCCAAATCGGTTGTTGTAAAATACTGTTCATACTCTAGAGCTCCTCTATTTACATCTCTTCTCTTTAGCATACATTATCTATTGAAGGTGTCAAATTCGTGAAATCACTATCATGAACTTAGGGATTTAGCGTAAACTATGATAAACTAAATGTGAATGATTTTCATTTATAAAGGAGTGTTTTGAATAATGAATGAAGCAGCAATTACTTTAGATGGTTGGTACGCTTTACACGATTTCCGCTCAATTGACTGGACTTCATGGAAACTAGTTTCTGCTGAAGAACGTCAAGCTGCAGTCGAAGAATTTATTGCTTATTTAGACAAATTGAATGAAGTGGATGTTGCTAAAACAGGAGCTCATGCATTTTACGCAATTGTAGGTCAAAAAGCCGACTTTATGATTATGACATTACGTGAAACAATGGATGAGCTACAAGAGATTGAAGCTGAATTTAACAAATTGGCAATTGCTGATTTTACAATTCCTACATATTCTTATGTATCTGTTGTGGAGCTTTCAAACTATTTAGCTGGCGATTCAAATGAAGACCCATACCAAAATCCACATGTACGTGCACGTCTATATCCTGAACTTCCACGTTCTAAATATGTCTGCTTCTACCCAATGGACAAGCGTCGTCAGGGCGAAGATAATTGGTATATGCTTTCAATGGATGATCGCAAATCGTTAATGCGTTCTCACGGTATGATTGGCCGAGGCTATGCTGGTAAAGTAAAACAAATTATTACTGGTTCTGTTGGCTTCGACGATCACGAATGGGGCGTAACATTATTCGCAGACGACGTTTTACAATTTAAAAAATTAGTATATGAAATGCGTTTTGACGAAGTTTCTGCTCGCTATGGCGAATTTGGTGCATTCTTCGTTGGAAACTTACTTGATAACGAAAAATTAGTGAAATTCTTAACTGTCTAATTAGAAAAGTGCTTGTCGAAAAGAACGTCACATCTTTATGCAACAGATTGCTTGTGAGACCTCGAACGTGCTGCACGACAACTTTGAAATAAAAATGCGAGTCCATTCATATGGACTCGCATTTTTAGATTTAGGCTTCGTTCTCCTCGCCGTTCTCCGATTCTAAGAATAAAATAATTATATGGATAAAAAATGCCGTAAGTACCATAAGAATAATTATATCCCAATTATATGGTTGTTGATAATATTCTGCTATTCCGATGGCCATGAATGCACTTACGAAAATTGCTACAAACATACTAAGGAAACGCATTGTAACACCCCTTCATGAAAGCAATGATTATTTTTCACTTTAGTATGTCACAATCCATTTTCAATATACTTGCAATATTTAAGTATTTCCAAGTTTTTATCACAAAAAAATAACAAAAAGCAAAAAAAGTCATCCCTCTACTATGACACTTCCCTGCTTTCTTTTTCATTGATTTACAAAAGAATTTTCTCACAACCTTCTAAGATACCCGCTCCACTACCTCCAATACTTCATGAGCTCTCGTCCTTTACTTTCAAAATTAAGATAATCGTATTAATGAAAAAGCCTACGACAATTATTAAAATGAATAGATACCAATGGAGCGGCTGACCGTAAAAATCACCTAGCAAAAATGCCAGTACTGCACTAAAAAAAATACCAACCCATACACCAATCTCCATCTCTTGTCACCTCACATGTATTCAATACACATGCAAATTATCTATCTCAGGTTCCCCAAAAAATCTCCTTATTCTATATTTACCCATATTTAATAAAAAAAATTCCTTACTGTGGACATCCTTGGCCTGTAATGCAGACCACTCGTTATTACTAATATATGCTTAATATTTTCAAAAATGTGCATTTCTTTCTCATCAAAATTGAACATGTCTACAATACCTTCATGCATATACTGTCTGCGAGGAGGTATGAAAATCGCTGTTATAAAGACGAATGATGCACAGACAGCTCTGCTCGCAAGGCTTATGCGTGCGGAAGCGGAAGGTGAAGGGGAATTAGGTATGCTTATGGTCGGCAATGTTGGCGTCAATCGTGTCAGAGCAGATTGTCTCGATTTTAGTGATATTCGAACGCTTGAGCAAATGGTTTTTCAGCGTCCTGGAGGTTTCGAAGCAACAACAAAAGGCTATTTTTATCAACGAGCACGGTCTCAGGATATTAAATCAGCGAAAAGAGTTATTCAAGGGGAAAGATTTCATCCAGCTACCCGCTCACTTTGGTTTTTCATGCCAACGGGTGACTGCCCTGCGCAATGGTATGGTCAATGGAATACGGGTCGTTTTAAATCACATTGCTTTTTCTCGCCAACCGAAAGTGATTGTCCACAAATTTAATTGAAAGAAGGTTGTTACTTATGATGCCTTACTATTGGACACCGACAACACAGCAACAAATGACTCCTCCTGCAGTGACGCTTCCAAGCGGACGGCCACCCGGACGTGAGGAATCGTATATTGAAAACATTTTACGATTGAATCGCGGTAAACCCGGTACTTTTCACTTTTCTTTTGAGCATGCTATAGAACAAGGAAAAAATACGAAAACAGTAAGAGGTGTAGTAGAAGCTGCTGGACGGGATCATGTAATTTTACGTGAGTTGAAATCCAATCACCGCTTCTTATTCCCAATGATTTATTTTGATTTTGCCGAATACGATGAGGAAATGTCTTATTTTAACCAAAATCCATAACCAAAAATGAGCTGTCCAAAAAAATTGGACAGCATTTTTTTAATTATTATCTTGTAAATATTGTAAAGTTGCTTTTCCTAATGTTTTTGCCGCAATCAACATTGCACGTTCATCAAAATCAAAGCGTGCATGATGATGTGGATAAGCTGTTTCCCACTCAGGCTTTTTTGCGCCTGTGAAGAAAAATGTACCTGGTACTTTTTCGAGATAATATGCAAAGTCTTCACCAATCATGAATGGTGGACATGTAATGACATTTTCAACTCCTGGCACCTCAACCGCAAGTTGTGCAACAAATTCTGTTTCTTTCACATGGTTATAGACCGGTGGATAACCTCTAGTATAACGATATTCATAGCTTGCGCCAAAGGCCAGACAAGTCGCCTTTAATACCGTCTCCAACTCCTGTTCCATTTGCGAACGTACTTGCTCCTCAAATGTACGCACTGTTCCAGTTAACGCAACTCGTTCTGCAATAACATTGAACGGATTAATCGCTTCAAAATGACCAATGGTTAACACAGCTGATTTCAATGGATCAATACGACGAGATACAAGTTGCTGAGCATTGATGACAAACTGTGAGGCAAGTACAACAGCATCAACTGAATGATGCGGCTCCGCACCATGACCACCTTTCCCTTGAATAAGGATTTCCGCCTTATCGGCAGCCGCCATTATAGCCCCATCACGCACCAAAATATCACCAAGTGGCGTTGGCGCCCATAAATGTGTACCGAAAATTACGTCCACTCCGTCTAAACAGCCATCTTCAATCATCGGCTTGGCCCCACCTGGCGCAATTTCCTCCGCGTGCTGATGAATAAACACTACATTACCGGCGAGTTGATCTTTCATGGCATTCAATGCCTTCGCCAACCCAAGCAAAGTAGCAGTATGTCCATCATGACCACATGCATGCATTTTGCCAGCTACCCTCGACTTATAAGGGACATCATTTTCCTCCTGAATCGCTAACGCATCAAAATCAGCACGTAACGCCACGGTTTTTCCTGGTTTCGCACCGTACAATGTTGCAACGACACCACGTTCACCTACCTGCTCACGTACCTCATGCCCTAATGCTCTATGAAAAGCAGCTATATATGCTGGTGTTTCCACTTCTTCAAAAGATATCTCCGGATACTCATGTAGTTGACGCCGGATTGCTACTATTTCTTCAAAGTTTTCATCGAGTAATGTAAATAATCTTTCCATATAGCATATCCCAACTTTCTTTTTGTCTAATTATTCTGGTAAACATAGTGTACCTCATAAATCCTTACAAAAACAATAGGAATTGAGCTTATAATGTATATTGCCAAAGCTGATAAATAAGCGTGTGCAATGACCAATAAAAACAAAAAACTCCCTCACATATTAATATGAAGGAGTGTTTGAAAATATTATCTTGCATGTTTAAGGGCGGTTAGTAGAATAAGTACCCATCCAGCTAAAAATAGCACACCACCAATTGGTGTAATAGCACCTAACACTTTAATGCCGCTTAATGCTAACACATATAAGCTACCGGAAAAAAAGACTATACCTAAATTGAAGAAAATACCAGCTAAGTTTAATTGTTTTACTTCACCTAGTATTTTTGTGCTCATTAATAGACCAATCACAAGTAGACCTGTCGCATGAAACATTTGGTATTGTACTGCTGTTTCCCAAATACCTTGTCCATAATCGTCTAATGTTTCTTTCAATGCATGTGCACCAAATGCACCAAACGCTACTGCTAAAAAACCGTGAAGTGCACCTGTGACAATAAATCTTTTCATCTCGTTTTCCCTACCTTTTATTTACTCGATCGTCTCAATATTTTATCCTAGCTTAAAAATCAAAAATCGAATCGCCGTTTGCACCGTCATCCTCTTCAATTTTCGCTGTGTATAAACTCGATGGTGTAGGTTCTGTCGCTAACATCTGTGGCAAATGTTTTGGTTGCGTTTTTGGAACCTCTACAGGAAAATCTAACACAACGTCACATAACGCTCGAATAGCTGTTAGTTTCTCACGTATTTGTTGTTCATTTGCTGCATTACTTGCATCGGCTATTTGTTTTTCAAGTTGCTGTAATACAGCTTGATAAGAAATCATTACGCTCTCCCACTTTCTTCTCTTGGCACAAATTTTAAGCAGTTCGTTCCAGAGGATTGTTTGACGACAACGGATGGTATTTGCTTTGTCTTAAAGCCGTATGCTACACAGGCACGTGGAGATTGCGGGTCCCATGTTACTTTAAAATATTGACATTTGAAACAATTTACCTGCATCGTTGTCCCTCTCTTTCTTCTATATTAACTGTACCATGATTTTTAATGTCTATAAAGTAAACGATTTGTGCCAATCTACGCTAAACACCAGTCGATAGGTTTCTCACCCCATGCCAATAGTTGCCCATTTACCTTTGAATAGGGCTTACTCCCAAAGAAACCACGATAGGCACTTAGTGGACTTGGATGAGGTGCTTCTAAGATAACATGGGGAGTTGAATATTTTCGAATTAGTTGTTTTTTTCGTTGCGCAGGTTTACCCCATAGCACAAAAATAATTGGCTTTTGTCTTGAAGCAAGTTTCTCAATTACCGAGTCTGTAAATTGCTCCCATCCCTGTTCCTTATGGGAATGCGCTTGTCCTGCACGTACTGTCAAAACTGTATTCAAGAGCATAACACCCTGTTGTGCCCATTTAGTTAGCGTGCCATCCTGCGGAATTGGACAACCCATATCATCCTGTAATTCTTGTAACATATTGCGTAAGCTTGGTGGATGGGGAATGCCTGGCTTCACGGAAAAACTTAAACCATGTGCCTGGTTGGGACCATGATAGGGATCTTGCCCTAAAATCACGACCTTCACATCACTATAGGCTGTTGAATAAAATGCATTCATGACATCACTCATGGGTGGATAGATTGTTTCGGTCGAATATTCATTTGCTACAAATTGACGTAGTGTATGATAGTATGGTTTTTCTATTTCATCAGCAAGTATTGTTTGCCAATCATTCGGGAAGACTTGTTTCATTGCAATTAAATGCCCCTTTCTTTACTACAACGGTACAAAAAAGTAGCGCCTAATTCAAGCTCAAGATTATACTGACCATATAAAAATATCGATTTCTGACTATTTTTATAGAATCAGAATCAGTCTATACTAGACGGTAACTTTAAAACTTTTATTATAAAGGAGATCTTTCACATGGCTCTTAAAAAAACATTAACAATCGCTGGTTCAGATACATCAGGCGGCGCAGGTATGCAAGCCGATCTAAAAACATTCCAAGAACATGGCACATACGGTATGGTTGCACTAACAGTAGTCGTAACGATGGATCCAAACGGTTGGACACATAATGTAACGCCATTGCCAACAGAGCTATTACAAAAACAAATTGATACAGCACTTTCAACAGGCATTGATGCTGTAAAAACAGGGATGCTTTCAACAGAAGATATCATTCGTATTGCTGGCGAGGCTATCGCAACATCTGGCACTACAAACGTTGTGATTGATCCAGTTATGGTATGTAAAGGTGATGATGAGGTACTAAACCCAGGTAACACAGATGCAATGATTCAACATCTATTACCACTTGCTGCTGTCACAACACCAAATCTTTTTGAAGCTGGTCAATTAGCTGGTACGGGTACACCAAAAACAATCGAGGACATGAAAGTAGCTGCTCGTAAAATTAATGAACTAGGCGCTAAAGCTGTCGTGATAAAAGGCGGTAAAGCATTAGCTACTGAAAAAGCTACAGACTTATTCTTTGATGGCACTTCATTTTATTTATTAGAATCGGAAAAAGTAGCTTCAACTTATAATCATGGTGCTGGTTGTACGTTTGCAGCTTCTGTTACTGCTAACCTTGCAAACGGCCTATCGGTAAAAGAAGCTGTTATTGAAGCAAAAGAATTCGTTTCAGCTGCTATTGCTCATGGTTGGGCGTTAAATGACTATGTTGGTCCTGTTATGCATGGGGCAAAATCACGCTTTGGTGCACCACAAGTAACCGTGACAGAAATCTAATTTAAGTTGTTGCTATAAATATTGGTCCATAATGAGCTGTCACAGTTGCGCAAGCTATTAAATATCGGCAGTCCCTTTAACGGATCGACTATTTTTAAACGGCATTGAGTAACTCATCTTAATAGCAACACAGAAAGGCATCTGATTAGCAGATTTTTATACTAATCAGATGCCTTTTTAAATGTAGTTCTCCATCAGTTCGAGCCGATAATCCCAAGGATCGTTCATCGAAATAAAACTAGCCAACGCCTTACTTTCTTTTTTACGCTCAGCTCGTACTTTTGCACGTTCAGACCCAGTTTCATGTAATTTCGTCTCCTCAACAGTTTCTGGAATAACGCGTGGAACTGTTGCAGGCCGATTATTTTCATCTAATGCTACAAAGGTTAATAAAGCAGTTGCTGCCACTTTGCGCTCCCCTGTTTTCAAATTTTCCGAAATAATCTTTACAAATACCTCCATAGATGACGTTCCTGTCCATGAAACATACGACTCAAAATACACCGAGTCTGTCGGGCGAATCGGATGCAGAAAATCCACAGAATCCGTCGAAGCTGTCACGCAATCTCTACGACTATGCTTTGCAGCAGAAATCGAGGCTACTTGGTCGATATCACTCATTAAACGTCCGCCAAAAAGTGTATTATGATTGTTAACATCATTTGGAAAAATTCGACTAGTCCGCATCACTCTTGATTCCTTACAATATTTAAACCCCTTATTCACACAAATCCCCCTCAAAACAAATTTTTATTTCTATTATAATGCTATATTTTTCTCGAAAAATCAATTATTTTTATCGAAAATTTAGAATTTTATAAACAAACTAAAAAATTCGGACAAGATACCTTAACGCACTATATACCATATATTAGTTGTACATAGGAGGGATAAATATGAAAAAACACAAATTTGAAGATGCAAATAAAGAATCAGGATTTATTTCTGAGGAATTAACCGCTTCTAAAGTTGAAGTAATTTCCTCCATTATACTAACGCTTGGCTATTCACTATCAACCCTCGCCACGATATTAGCTTTACAAGAGGAAGAAGAAGCGGCACAATTAAAAACTTCCTATTCACAAGATCAAAGTCAGCAGTTTAAACAAATGTGTAAACAATTACAGTATGTTAACGATCGTTTAGATTCCATTGAACGAAAACTCGATCGGTATTAAAAGATACATACCTCTTATCAACAAATTCATCATAAAAAGCCACGATTCTCTCTTATGACGGAGAATCGTGGCTTTCTTTACTATGTTAAAACAGTTTTTTAACTTCTTCATACTCATCTGCTGTGAACACTTTTGATTTCGTAATAAAGTGCATTTCCTCTACACTATCTAAAGAAAAGCTTGCACCTCTACCTACCATCGCATCAATAATTAATTGCGTATGTTTGAAATACTCATATTGTGCCCTGTGAATGTAAAAAGGAACGTCACCTATTGTACCAAGATAGATATCGTTATCTCCGAGCTTAAAATCTCCTTCTACATAACACATCGGTACAGAGCCTTCACAGCAGCCACCAGATTGATAAAACATGATAGCACCATGTCTACTCTTAATAAGCTCTATTAATTTTAAAGCCTCTTTAGTGGCAATCACTTGTTCTACCATGTACTTACCCATCCTTTAAACTTAGAAGAAACCTTGAGCCTCTTCTTTATAGTTAACTAGTATACATTTAGTTTGTTGATAATGATCAAGCATCATCGCATGATTTTCACGGCCGATGCCTGAAAGTTTGTAGCCACCAAATGCAGCACCAGCTGGGTATTGGTGATACGTATTAGTCCATACACGCCCCGCTTGGATAGCGCGACCAGCGCGGTATGCCGTGTCACCAGAACGTGACCAAACACCAGCACCTAAACCATACTCTGTATCATTTGCGATTTCCATTGCTTCATCGAAATCTTTGAATGTAGTTACACCTAATACGGGACCAAAAATTTCTTCTTGGAAAATGCGCATTTTATTATGACCCTTGAACACTGTTGGTTTAATATAGTTACCACCTGCAAGGTCACCGTCAAGAACATTTTCTTCACCACCGATTAAACATTCAGCGCCTTCTTCTTTACCTAGTTGTAAGTAAGAAAGGATTTTTTGTTTTTGTTGCTCTGAAGCTTGAGCACCCATCATCACTTCTGTATCCAGAGGGTTACCGATTTTAATTGCTTCTACGCGTTGGAGAGCACGTTCGATGAATTGATCGTAAATTGATTCGTGAATAAGGGCACGAGAAGGACAAGTACAAATTTCACCTGAGTTTAAAGCGAACATCACGAAGCCTTCTATTGCTTTATTTAAATATTCATCATCAGCAGCCATCACATCTTCAAAAAATACGTTTGGTGATTTACCACCAAGTTCTAATGTTACTGGAATAATGTTTTCAGTTGCGTATTGCATAATTTGACGACCAACAGCAGTTGAACCAGTAAAGGCGATTTTAGCGATACGCTTATTTGTTGCAAGTGGTTTACCCACTTCAATACCGAAACCGCTCACGATGTTCAGTACACCTTTTGGCAAAATATCTTGAATTGTTTCGATTAAAACTAATAACGAAACTGGTGTTTGCTCAGCAGGTTTCATAACGATACAGTTACCTGCCGCAAGTGCTGGCGCGATTTTCCAAGCAGCCATTAATATTGGGAAGTTCCAAGGAATGATTTGACCAACAACGCCCAGTGGCTCTTGGAAGTGGTAAGCAACTGTGTCATTATCTAATTGAGTTGTATGTCCTTCTTGCCCACGGATGGCACTTGCGAAATAACGGAAGTGGTCAGCTGCAAGTGGAATATCAGCATTTAATGTTTCACGCACGGCTTTACCGTTGTCCCAAGTTTCAGCGACAGCGATCATTTCTAAATTCTCTTCAATGCGATCAGCGATTTTATTTAAAATAGCTGCACGTTCTGTTGCAGAAGTTTTTCCCCATGCATCTTTCGCTGCATGTGCCGCATCAAGGGCTAATTCAATATCTTCAACAGTTGAACGAGCTGCTTTTGTGAATACTTGACCTGTTACAGGTGTTTTATTCTCAAAATATTGACCTTTGACTGGAGCGACCCATTCGCCACCGATAAAGTTATCATATTTCTCTTTGAAATTTACAACTGCTCCTGGAGTATTAGGATTTGCATAAATCATAGTTTAAATCTCCCAACATTATAAATTATGAAACCGCATACAAATCATAGCGACAAGCGACTCGATTTGTATGCATCAACTTTCATGTGTCCTATATTGATACATTAATATAATTAATTCAAGTATTCGCCCTTATAAAAACTAACTTCATTAGATAATAAAATTATCTTAATATATTGAAATATCCAAATTTATGCATAGAAAAAACTATTTTTTGACAGATAAAAGGGCATTCAATTTCCCTTTGTGACTTTTTTTGACTATACTTAAAAGAGAAACAATCGTGAAAGGAGTGTTAAGATGCAGGAAATACAGGTAGAGACGTTGCAAGAATTACTAAATTCTTTCGCCAACAAAGACGTTTACATTCATCTTGAGACAACAAACGGTTCTTATGCAGCACACTATGATGAGAAATTTTTTAATGCAGGTGCTTTTATTCGCAATGCAAAAATCAATTATGAACTAGCTAAAGTGGTGGATGATTCACCGCATCGTGTTGGTTTAAAAATGGCGCATGGATGGGTTTACGCCCAAGGCATTACACATTATGAATTAGATGATTTAGGCCGTTTATTAATGGCTGGACTAGACTACTCTGGCAAATTGGCGATTGCACTTGAAATTAGCGAAACGCCATTTACTTATTAAGGGGGACGACTATTTGAATTTACAACCACAGCGTCATATTTTAATTGTTTATCCTCACCCAGATGATGAGGCTTTCTCAGTTGCTGGAACGATAGCTTATTATACAAAGAAAATGAATACACCTGTTACATATGCCTGTTTAACATTAGGTGAGATGGGTCGTAATTTAGGAAATCCACCATTTGCAACGCGCGAATCATTGCCAGAAATTCGTCGTAAGGAACTTGTTGCTGCTGCAGAAGCGATGGGCATACAAGATTTGCGCATGCTTGGCTTAAGAGACAAAACAATTGAATTTGAAGATGACGAAAAAATGGTGAAGCTTGTTGAGGGCTTAATTGAAGAATTAATGCCATCACTTATCTTCACTTTCCTCCCTGGGTTTGCAGTACATCCAGACCATGAAGCAACGGCGCGTGCTGTTGTGGAAGCCGTTCGTCGTATGCCCAAAGCAGCGCGTCCGCAGATTTTAGGCTGTGCTTTCGCCAATGATACAATTGAAAAAAATGGCGAGCCACATCTGCAATTAGATATCAGTGAAATGAAAATGGATAAAGTAAGAGCGTTACAAGCTCATGCCTCCCAAACAGGTTGGATGATGCAAGAAACAGAAAAACGCATTGATGACGGCGAGCCTATGAGCGAAAGCTGGCTTAATATTGAAAAGTACTATATTGTTAACCCCGATCAATATATAAAATAAACAAAAAACGGCTCTGCCCTCTTAAGCAAACGAGGACAGAGCCACTTTTCAATTAAGCCACTTTTAACTTATTTACCACATGCACAATCATCGTCGTTACGAAGGCAATAAGCAATACGACAAAAAACATATAATGAGGAACGTGCACGCCAAACACGGTAACTAGCATTTTGAGGGCAATAACACCAATAATGATAAATGCTGTTGCCTCTAGTTCAGGTATTTTTTCAATAATGATTAAAAATACGCCGGCAATTGTACGCATCATTAAAATCCCTAACATTCCCCCAACTAATAACACCCAAACTTGATCGGATATCGCAAATGCAGCAAAAATAGAATCGATTGAGAAGGCAATATCCATGAGTTCTACTGAAATAACTGTGGCCCAGAATACCCCAAACAAACGAGCCATAATTCCTGTCTTTTTTACTTCCTTTACACTATCCTCTTCCCCTACCTTTAAGAAATGAGCAATACAAATCCACCCTAAATACATGGCCCCTAACACTTTGATAAACCAAAACTCCACAAGATAAACACCTATTCCAATAAATAAGAAACGGAAAAAATAAGCTCCTAGCATTCCATACATTAATGCTCTTTTTCGTTGCTTGTTTGGTAGATGTTTAACAAGCACCGCTAGTACAAGTGCATTATCAGCTGATAGTAACCCCTCAATTATGACTAGTGATGAGATTAATCCCCACGATACAGGATCAGCTAAAACCTTCCGCCACATCTCCCAATCGAAAAATTGCATATATGTAGATAGAATTCCTTGAATAATTTCCAATACCTTACCCTCCTACTTGCCCTAAGCTAGTCTAATATATGCTGACCGTTATTCTTTATGATATTTCAATAAAACTCGAGAAATAAATGATTATACTCGAATAAATCAAATTATTCTTTAGTTTGTGTTGACTGAGGTTTGCTCTGTCTTGAAATAGACACCGAAAATTTAGAATTTACTAAAAATTAATAACAAAAACCTAATAAAATATGCTATCATAAATGAATGTTTTATACGTAAAACGGAGGATGAATGCCATGGAAGTTGCTGACACTAAAACGGTGCAAGTTGAGAATATCTTAATTGCACATCATTTTTTAAAAGATGTAGTTGTGCATACGCCACTACAAAAAAACGATTATTTATCCGAGAAATACGGAGCAAATATTTATTTTAAGCGCGAGGATTTACAGCATGTACGCTCATTTAAACTTCGCGGTGCCTACTATAAAATCAAAAAAATTGAGGAAGAGGCACGTATTGCGGGCGTTGTGTGCGCAAGTGCGGGTAATCACGCACAAGGTGTTGCCTATGCCTGTGCTCAACTGAAAATCCAGGCGAGTATCTTTATGCCTCAAACAACACCAAAGCAAAAAATCGATCAAGTGCGTATGTTTGGCCGTGAATTCGTAGAAATTATTCTAGCTGGTGATACATTTGACGATTCTGCAGAGAGCGCATTGGCCTATTGTGAGGAGCAAGAAAAAATCTTTATCCACCCATTTGATGATTTTGATGTCATTGCAGGACAAGGAACTGTCGCTGTTGAAATCATGAATGATATAGAGGAACCAATCGACTATATATTCGGTAGTATCGGTGGTGGAGGTTTAATGTCAGGTGTCTCTGCCTATGTGAAAAACCTATCCCCAAATACTAAAATTATTGGCGTTGAACCTGCTGGTGCTGGTAGTATGAAGGCTGCCTTCGCAGAGGGTGGTACTGTGGCACTTGACTGGATTGATAAATTCGTGGATGGCGCTGCGGTAAAATGCGTCGGTAATTACACATATGATGTTTGTCGCCGTTATTTAGATGATATTGTGTTGATCCCTGAGGGCAAAGTATGTACAACTATATTAGATTTATATAATAAACATGCCATTATCGCAGAGCCAGCGGGTGCTTTATCAGTAGCTGCACTGGATCACTATAAAGAAGAAATTAAAGGTAAATCAGTCGTTGTCATCATCAGTGGTGGCAACAATGATATCGGTCGTATGCAAGAGATTAAAGAAAAATCTTTAATCCATGAAGGTTTACTATATTACTTCATTGTTAGTTTCCCACAACGAGCTGGCGCACTTCGCCAATTCCTAACGAGTGTCCTAGGGCCAAATGATGATATTACCACTTTTGAATATACGAAGAAAAACAACAAGGAAAGTGGTCCTGCACTGGTAGGTATTGAGCTTGGCAATCGTGACGACTACGAAGGACTACTGTCACGCATGAAAGAGTTTGGCTTCAGCTATAAAGAAGTAAATAATGACCTTCAATTGTTTGGCTTGTTAGTATAAGATGTTTCGTCACACTTGCATTGTATGTGAGTGTGACTTTTTTGTGGATTTTTATTGAAACAAACCTTGATTTTATCGATAACTTTTGCTTGTTTATCGTCCATCTTTTTTAAAAATACCGACAAAAAAAACGCTCATACCGAGGTATGAACGTTTAGAATCATCCTAGCAGTGCGCGGTCAGAGTTCATCTTTTCGCCACGTATGCGTTCAAATTCTGCCATTAAATCTGGAATTGTTAGTTCATGCTTGCGATCCTCGCCAACTTCTAAAATGATTTGACCTTTGTCCATCATAATGAGGCGATTTCCTAAGTCTAACGCTTGTTGCATGTTGTGCGTGACCATTAACGTCGTTAAGTGATCTTTTTCTACTAGATGTTTTGTAATACGTGTAATTAGCTCTGCACGTGACGGGTCAAGTGCAGCTGTATGTTCATCTAACAATAAAATCGATGGCTTCGTGAATGTTGCCATCAGAAGTGATAGCGCTTGACGCTCCCCACCGGAAAGTAAGCCAACCTTCGCTGATAAGCGACTTTCTAAATTTAAGCCGAGCATTGCTAATGATTCCTTGAAAAATTCACGGCGTTTTTTATCGACGCCGACACGTATGCCTCGTCTCTTATTTCGAGAGTACGCTAATGCCAAATTTTCTTCAATGGTCATTGTTGGTGCAGTACCTGCCATAGGGTCTTGGAATACACGACCAATATAGTGAGAACGTTTATATTCAGGTAAGCCTGTTACATTGTTGCCATCGATTAGTACTGTACCGAAGTCAGGTGTTAAAGCGCCTGAAATCATATTCATCATCGTTGATTTACCAGCGCCATTACTACCGATAATTGTCACGAAATCCCCTGGCTTTAAATGCAGATTGATATCAGCAAGTGCTATTTTTTCATCTGGTGTACCTTCATTGAAGATTTTGTTAATGCCGTCCAATTTAAGCAAGACCTTTTCCCCCTTGCTCAGCCGTTTTTACTTGTGCACGTTCTACAGCGCGCTTCGCTCTACGTTTTCGTTCTTTGTTTTTATCCACAAACTGAGGTACGATTAACGCTAAAATAACAATAACTGCTGTAATTAGTTTCATATCCCCTGAATCGAGGAAATCTACACGTAATGCTAACGCTAAAATAATACGGTAAATAATCGCACCCGCAATAACAGCAAAAGTCGTACGCATAATTGTTTTCGTTCCAAAGATCGCTTCCCCGATAATAACAGAGGCAAGACCGATAACAATCATCCCTATCCCCATACTAACATCAGAGAACTTTGAATACTGTGCGATTAAAGCTCCAGAAAATGCGACAAGCGCATTTGAAAGACCAAGCCCAAGAATAATAAGTGTGTCTGTATTCGCAGAGAAGCTACGAATCATACGCTTATTATCACCAGTTGCTCGGATAGCCAGCCCGACTTCTGTTTTTAAGAACGAGTCTGCAATTAATTTAATTAAAATCGTGATGAATAATACTACAATCAGCGTACTCCATGTTGAGGGTACTTGCTGAATGCCGAAGCCTTTTAATACGTTATTTAATGCAGCATCGATACCTAAATTACTCCAAAACGCTTGGAACTTTGAAAACAATGTTTCAGAGTTCAGTAGTGGAATATTCGGACGACCTATCGTATTTTCTGCAGTTAACCCCATGATACGTAGGTTAATAGAATATAATGCTATCATCATTAAAATCCCTGATAGTAGTGGGTTAATTTTCCCTTTTGTGTGAAGAATTCCTGTCATACATCCAGCAATAAATCCAGCAACAATTGCCACTAAAGTCGCTAAGATTGGGTGATAGCCTAGCAGAATCATCGTCGCTGCTGTAGCTGCCCCTGTTACAAAGCTTCCATCAACCGTTAAATCCGGAAAATCTAACACACGGAATGTTAAATACACGCCAAGTGCCATAATTGCATAGATGATTCCTTGCTCCACTGAGCCAAATATTGCTGTAAACATAATCGAATCATCTCCTAAAATTATCGTATAAAATGAAGATAAAGCGGGGATAGTCCTCCCCCGCTTCACCTAAATATGATGCCTCTTTGGACATTATTTTTCTAAAAGCTCTGCACCCCAAGAATCTTTAATTTCGATACCTAAATCATCAGCAACTTTCTTGTTCACTAATAATTTTAAGTTTTGTGGATATTGAGCTGGTGTTTCAGCAGGCGTTGCTTCACCTTTTAGAATTTTCACTGCCATTTGGCCAGCTTCATAGCCGATATCAAAGTACTCAAAGCCGTATGCAGCCAAGCCGCCACGTGCCACAGAGTCAAGCTCACCCACGATAAGTGGTAATTTGTTAGCGTTTGCTACATCAATCACTGACTCAAGAGCAGAAACAACTGTATTATCAGTAATGATATAGAAAGCATCTACTTTCCCAATTAATGATTCAGCTGCTTGTTTTACATCAGCTGAAGTTGCTGCTGATGCATCTTTTACTGTTAAGCCTTGCTCGCCCATTACCTTTTTCACTTCAGTTACTTGCGCTACCGAGTTTTGCTCACCAGCGTTGTACACCATACCTACATTTTTAGCACCTAACTCTTTTAATAAGGCTACCGTTTTTGTAATTGTATCAGGATGTAAATCAATCGTTCCTGTGACATTTTTACCCGGCGCCTCCATTGACGCAATTAATTGTGCACCAATAGCATCTGTTACTGAAGTAAAGATGATTGGAATATCACCAGTTGCAGTAGCTGCCGCCTGTGCAGATGGTGTAGAGTTCGCAAAAATTAAATCTACGTTTGCACTGACTAGGTTGTTTGCGATTGTCGTATTTAAGCTGTTATCGCCTTGTGCAATCTGCGGATCATATTCTACCTTTAAGCCAGAATCTTCAAGAGCTTTTTTGAAGCCTTCAGTTGCGGCATTTAACGATGGATGCTCAACAATTTGAGTAATCCCAATTTTATATGTTTTTTCATCCGTAGCGTTACTTTCACTTGCATTGTTCTTTTCGTCACCTTTTGATTCTGTTGAACTAGAACCACCGCTACCACATGCAGCAAGCATTAATACTAATCCAAATAATAGGAACGAAAGCTTTTTCATATTACGCTTCACAAATAATCCCCCCGACTATTTCTCTATTATCTATCACACTTCACCCTAGCAAAGTGTGAATGTATCGCTATATTATCGTTATTATTGATGTTCGTCAACAACATTATGAATGTTCTGACTTTTAGATTTGGCGAAATATTTTACTTTTTCATTTAATTTGTCGCTTTAAACCGCTAAACTACGCCATTTTGATGAATGTAATTATTTTAGTAACCTAACAAATTATTTTATGACAATTTTGCGAAGTTAGATTCTGGACATATATTTTATAAAAGACTTTTATTTTTCTGATATTTGACTTCTTTCTGAGTTTTATACTAAAATATTTATTTGTGTAAATGCACCGTGGTTCGTAACCATCCCACGAAAAAAAACTAAGGAGAAATGAATATGAAAGTAAAATTTTTAGCAGCAAGTGGCATTATTGCAGCGCTATATATTGCTGTTACAATGCTTGTTGCACCTTTTGGATTTACTGAAGTGCAGTTTCGAGTATCGGAAATGTTTAATCATTTAGTTGCCTTTAATCCACGCTTTGCCGTAGGAATAATTATTGGTGTATTTATCTCAAATTTATTTTCACCTCTTGGCATCTACGATTTAGTATTTGGTGTTGGACATTCGATGATTACACTAGGGCTGTTTATCCTTATTTGTAAATTTGTAAAAAATATTTGCGCACGTTTAATCATCAACACATTGTTATTTACATGTACAATGTTCATTATCGCCTTTGAACTGAACTTAGCCTTAGAATTACCATTTTTCTGGACATGGCTCACTGTCGCTGCAGGTGAATTTGTTGTATTAGCAGTCGGTGCACCGATCATGTATATTCTGAACAAACGTTTAAACTTCAAAGATTTGATTTAACTTTATTCAGTAGCTATAAATAGAGACGAGTCTTTTTCAAGATTCGTCTTTTTTCTATGCTAGGAATTCATGCTTGTGTAAGTAATCAATCGTAATGTTAATGACACGATTTATTTTTTCTTTTCTTGACACTATTCTGAAAATACCTTAAAATTCTCTTCAATAATAAATGCTAGGAAGAAGAAAAGTAGCAGGCGATTGTATTTAAAGAGAGCTGATGGTTGGTGCAAATCAGTAATACGTACTTGTGAATGGGCTTCGGAGCAGCCTCATCAAATGTGTGGCCGAACTAACTCCCCGTTATAGGAGTACCAAAGCGCGCAATTTTTGCGAATAAAGGTGGCACCACGGTTACTCGTCCTTTTACCGAAGGATCGAAGTGACTTTTTTTATGGAAAAAATCAGAATAGAGGAGTCGAGATAAGATGGGTACAGTAGCAGAGAAAAAAGGGTATTTTGGTGAATTTGGAGGCAGCTTCGTTCCAGAAGAGCTTCAAAATGTATTAAATATTTTAGATGAAAACTTCCAAAATTATAAAGACGATGAAGACTTTAAAAATGAGTTAGATTATTTTTTCCGTGAATATGTAGGGCGCAAATCTCCACTTTACTTTGCTGAAAACTTAACGAAGCAATTGGGTGGCGCAAAAATTTATTTGAAACGCGAGGACTTAAACCACACAGGATCTCATAAAATTAATAACGTTTTAGGTCAAATTTTACTTGCAAAGCGTATGGGGGCTAAACGTGTAATTGCAGAAACAGGTGCAGGTCAGCACGGTGTCGCAACAGCTACTGCTTGTGCAATGTTTGGTATGGATTGTACCGTTTATATGGGCTTAGAAGATACAAAACGCCAGGCATTAAACGTGTTTCGTATGGAGCTACTTGGTGCAAAAGTAGTTGCTGTCGATAAAGGGCAAGGTCGCTTAAAAGACGCTGTCGACGAAGCATTTGCTGATTTAGTAGAAAACTATGAAACAACTTTCTATTTACTAGGTTCAGCTGTGGGGCCTCACCCGTTTCCATCAATGGTGAAACACTTCCAATCAGTCATTAGCCGTGAAAGTCGTGAACAAATTTTAGATAAAGAAGATAAACTTCCTGCTGCTGTTCTAGCTTGTGTTGGCGGTGGTAGTAACGCAATTGGCGCATTCGCCGAATATATCGCAGATGAAAATGTTCGACTAATCGGTATTGAGCCAGATAAAGCCGCAACATTGAATGAAGGAACGCCAGGAGAATTACACGGATTCAAATGTTTAGTATTGCAAGATACAGAAGGGAATCCACTACCAACATACTCGATTGCTGCTGGTCTAGATTATCCAGGTGCTGGTCCTGAGCATAGTCATCTAAAAACAATTGGTCGCGCCGAATATGTAACCGTGACAAACGAAGAAGTACTAGAAGCATTCCAAGTACTTTCAAAAGTTGAAGGGATAATTCCTGCATTGGAAAGTTCGCATGCCGTTGCCCATGCACTAAAGCTTGCACCAACACTATCACCTGAAGAAAGTATTATCATTAACATTTCAGGGCGCGGAGATAAGGACGTTGAGCAAGTTTTCCAAATGCTCAACAAATAATTAGAAAAAGGGACTTTCCCAAAAATCCTTGTAACAATAACGATCGTCTTCATAATATGGTAAAAACCCGCTTTCTGTTTCCCGCAGGAATCTACGCGGGTTTTTGCTTTTATATCAAAAAAATAGCATGCCATAAATACTCTTGGCATGCTATTTTTACTTTTTGGACAGCCCCTTTGGCATTACTATTCCTATACGAATGTACGTAGTTTAGGATAAATTTCTGCAACATTATCGCGTAGTTTCGCCTTTAGGAATTTACCAACCGAAGTTTTTGGAATCTCATCTAAGAATACGATATCGTCGGGCACCCACCATTTCGCAAATTGACTTTCTAAAAATGCCAGTAACTCTTCACCTGTTACTGACTTTCCTTCCTTCAATACAACGCAAGCTAATGGACGTTCTTGCCATTTTACGTGTGGAATCGCAATAACAGCTGCCTCAAAAACAGCTTCGTGTGTCATTAATGTATTTTCTAAATCTACTGAAGAGATCCATTCTCCACCGGATTTTATTAAATCCTTGGTACGATCCGTAATTTTGATAAAGCCATCCTCTGTCCGTACAGCAATGTCACCGGTATATAACCAGCCATTGCGGTAAGCGTCGTGTGTACGTTCGTCACGATAATATTCGTGTGAAATCCAGGGTCCACGGAGACGTAATTCTCCCATCGTCACGCCATCCCATGGAACCTCCCCGTTCTCATTAACAATGCTCGATTCGATGCCAGCCATCGTCATACCTTGCATCGCACGTGACTCAATTTGTTTTTCAATCGGCCATTCATCCATCCAAGACATGTAATTCGATAACGCTACAATTGGTGTTGTCTCTGTCATCCCATACACAACAATATAAGGAATACCGTATTTTTCTTCAAATGTGCGAATAAGGTGCGTTGGTGAAGCCGAGCCACCACAACAAATTGCACGCAGCGAACTAATATCTCGTTCATGCTTTTCTTGTTCCTGTAACGCGCCAAGCCAAATTGTTGGAACTCCTGCCGTTAGTGTTACTTTTTCCTGCTCTACTAAATCCAAAATTAAGTCCGAAGTGAACTGTGGACCAGGCAATACTTGAGTCGCTCCCACATTAACACTCGCAAACGGTAAACCCCATGCATTAGCGTGGAACATTGGTACGATTGGCATTACTACATCACGCTCAGCAATACCCATTGAATCTGTCATACTAAGCATCATACTGTGTAACACCAAGCCACGATGCGAATAAACGACTCCTTTTGGATTGCCGGTAGTCGCACTTGTATAACACATCCCAGCAGGTGCTTCCTCCTCTATATCATCTGGAAACTCGAAATTTTCATCTGCCGATGCCAATAATTCCTCATACGATAATACATTTGGTAATGTCGTTTCTGGTAATGTATCTTCATCTGTCATAATAATATAATGTTTCACTGTTTTTAACGCTGATGCAATATTTTCAATGATTGGCACAAGATCTACATCAATCATCAATATTTCGTCTTCTGCATGATTAATAATATAAATTAAATGCTCTTCGGATAATCGAATATTGACCATATGCAAAACAGCACCCGAGCATGGCACTGCAAAATACGCCTCTAAGTGGCGATGCTGATTCCAAGCAAAAGAACCAATCTTTTTCCCCTTTTCCATCCCTAGCTTTGTAAGCGCATCTGCTAATCGTCGCGTTCTTTTCGCCCATTCTCCGTACGTTAAACGGTGTATTTTATGTGGGCTTGTACGCGAAACAATTGTCTTTCTAGCAAAGTAACTTTCTGCTCGTTTAATGAAATTTGTTAACACTAACGGCGCTTGCATCATCATAACATCCATCCCTTCATCTAGTGAAATCTACCAAATCCCTTGTTGAAGTATTAACAGAACATTTATAACTGAATACTATTAATATTCTGAATACTATTATATTAGCAGATTAAAGTTTGCGCTATATATTCTACAAATTTTCTTTTATATATATAATTTGTATTTTTCATAAAAAAAAGACTCTACAGCATCTACATGCAATAGAGTCGTCAATCATTTATTATGAAATCGCCTTTGTTTGAAGCTTAATTTTTAATTTTTCCAGCATATCTGCTGTCATTCTTGCTAAATCGTACTCCGTCTTAAAGCCCCATTCACTTTGAGCAGCTTCAATATTTATAGAGTTTGGCCAACTATCAGCAATGGCTTGACGTACCGGGTCCACCATATAATTCATACGGAAATGCGGCAGATGCTTTTTAATTTCAGCAGCAATTTGAGATGGCTCAAAACTCATAGCAGTTATATTAAAGGCATTACGATGAATTAATGTCTTACTATCAGCCTCCATTAAATCTACAATAGCCTGTAAAGCATCTGGCATATACATCATATCCATGTACGTACCCTCTTGAATGTAAGATGTGTACTTACCTTGCTCAATTGCTTCATAGAAAATCTCTACCGCATAGTCTGTTGTACCACCACCTGGAGGGGTCACATAAGAAATCAGACCTGGGAAGCGCACTCCTCGTGTGTCTACGCCAAAACGATCAAAATAATAGTCACATAATAATTCACCCGCTACTTTGTTTACACCATACATAGTTGTTGGGCGCTGTAGTGTATCTTGTGGCGTATTATCCTTTGGCGTTGAAGGACCAAACGCTCCAATTGAACTAGGCGTAAAAAATTGCAAGTTTAATTCACGTGATACTTCTAAGGCGTTCATTAAACCACCCATGTTTAAATTCCAAGCGAACAAAGGATTTTTTTCAGCAGTTGCGGATAATAAAGCTGCTAAATGCATCATCGTATCTGCTCCAAAATCCTTTGCTAAATCGTGCATTCGTTGTCCATCCGTCACGTCCAGTACTTCGAACGGACCCTTTGTATGTTCAAGCTTCCGAATATCAGTAGCTAACACATTGTCCTCTCCATAAATACCATGAAGCTTTTCTACTAGTTCAGAACCTATTTGACCAAGGGCTCCTGTAACCATAATCTTTTCCATATCTCAAAACCTCCACCTATGAACAATTGCACTCACCGAAAGCACAATATTATACATATAAACATTGATTTAATAACACTTTTGCTGAATTTCATTATAAGGTGTTCATATTAAAAACACAACATCAATGTTTATAAATTTTATATTTTTAACGAAAAAACCCTTATTATTAATATATGGATTCGGGAAAAATATGTTCCCTAACAAGTTTAGAAATACATTTGTTCACCCCGAAAATACAAAATTCATTTTCAAACATAAAAAAACCTTCTTTGTATTCTATAATGCAAAGAAGGTTCCCTTTTATCTCAAGGTCATATATCGTTTTACTTTTTTCATTCACAGCTTCAATTATATTAAAAAACGCTTTACAGCAATTTGTAATACCTTCGAAACTTTTCGTAATTCTTTTATATAGTTATGAAATTGCTGCTGTGCGGCTAATTGATCTGCCGTTAAGTTCGCAACATGTTTGGTTGAGGCGGCATTGGTATTTGAAAGAGAGGTTAACATGACAGCATCCTCGTTCACCTTTTTCGTATGATCCGCAATTTCTTGAACCGTAGTCGATACTTCTATTATATAAGGCTTAATGGTATGTACTTTTTCTAAAATATGATCGAAGCTTATTGCTGTTTGTCCCGTTACATTCACGCCCTTTTCAGTCGCTGTTAAAACACCTTCCATCATTTGTACAGCATAGTTAGAATCTACATGAATATTTTGCACAATCGACGTTATCGTTTGAGTAGAATGAACCGTTTGTTCGGCAAGTTTGCGTACCTCATTGGCAACGATTGCAAAGCCCTTGCCATGCTCTCCCGCTCTAACAGCTTCAATTGATGCATTCAACGCTAGCAGATTCGTTTGCGCCGTAATTTTTTCAATTACTTCAACCATATGATCGATGCTTGCCGCACGTTCGACAAGGTTAAAAATGGCTGTATTCGATTTTTCTACTGCACGTTTAATGGCCTGTATTTGCGCTAAATTTGCTTGTACAATTTCCGTACCACTTTCTGCATCACGTGCAGTCTCATGAGCAAAACTCTCAACGAGTTGAACTTTCTCTAAAATGACTTGTACACCATTTAGTACTTCTTCCAATGATGCTGTATTGGAGGCTAATTTTAAAGTAGATGCACTAGTAGAATCAGAAATGTTTTGCACATCCTTTGCTATTTTGAGTGTCGTCGTTGAAGATTGTTCCGACGATATCTGCAACATTTCTGTCATGCCCTCAACCTCTTGTGCACTATTCGTAACTGTAAGAAGTAATCGCTTTACCTCAGTGACCATCTGATTGTAGGACAGCACAACCTCCCCGAGCTCATCATGTGCCACGTAACTAGCACTCGCCGTGAAGTCTCCTTGCTCAGCACGTTTTAATAAGGACTTTAACTGACGCGTCGGTACGTTAATCGCCTTTGTAGCGATGAAACCTATGAAAATTACTAAAAGTACAACGAATAGGCAAACGCCACCGAGTAACCAATAACCAAATTTCATATCTTTTTGATAGGCTTGCTGTTGTTCCTCTGCCCTCTGCACTAAATAGCTTTGTGTTTCTTCTAATAGTGTGTGACTTTGTTGGCTAACCGACAAAAATGACTGCTCATAAAATTGTGCCTGTTCATTCTTATTTAACTGCTGATAGCTTTCTATCAGGTCTACTTGCTGCGCTAGTATCGTTTTATGCTTTTTCACCTGATGATTCATCTTTTTATCGATGTCTAGATTCTCTAATTGACCTATAGACTGCTCAATATTTTTGAAAACTGTAGCCAACTCTTCATCAGTACCATTCGAACCAACGTAATAATCTAATTGTCTTTGTGCTTCTTCTATCCCATTCAACCACCCAATGGGTACAAGACCCTGTGTATAACTTTCGCTCGCATGCCATGACATTTTCCGCAAATAATCTACACTAAATACGCCTAGTAGAACATTCGATAATACACAAACAATCATTAGAACCAGTAGCTTATCCTTCACCTTTATGTAACGAAAAAAATGCATCATCTTTGGCTCCTTCTCCAACTCTTACCAATAATCATAGTATGAAGATATAAAGCCAGTGTTATGTTTTTGTAAAAATTACTCGAAGAATTTCACTATTTCCTTAATAAGCAACCTTCCACACATTCCCAACGTTTTGTTG
Organism: Lysinibacillus sp. NPDC048646; assembly: GCF_050272295.1. Classification (NCBI taxonomy): domain Bacteria; kingdom Bacillati; phylum Bacillota; class Bacilli; order Caryophanales; family Bacillaceae; genus Lysinibacillus; species Lysinibacillus sp. NPDC048646. The sequence continues at coordinate 172,506 of NZ_JBNNLZ010000004.1, read as the reverse complement.
TATATACACATTTTCACATTTTAGGAGGTGTTTGAATGATGCAGCTTAAGAAATTGGATGGAGGTTTACTTGTTTGTCTATTTTTGCTCGGTGTAATTAGTTGTCTCTTTGTACATTCAGGTAGTGTAGTATTTGAGCAATATAAAAGTTCTTTCATTATAAAACAATGTATTTTTTACCTTATCGGTTTTACAATGATGTTCGGCGTGGCTACACTCGATATTGAACAATTGAAGAAAATCGGTTGGCCATTTTACGGATTAATGGTTTTATTAACCCTTGGGTTAATTGTGGCACCTGAGAGTATTGCTCGTACTGTGAACGAAGCAAAATCCTGGTATCAAATTCCACTTTTGGGGTCCCTACAGCCTTCGGAGTTTTTAAAATTTGCTTTTTTAATAGTTGTTGGGAAGGTCATTGTGGCTCATCAGGAAAAGCATGTACGACCTTCTTATTTAACCGATTTAGGTCTACTCCTTAAAATTGCACTTATTGTTATTCCACCGACACTTGTTGTTTACAAGCAACCTGACACGGGCATGGTTATGTTGTATATGGCTATGATTTTACCGATGATTTTCTTTTCAGGTATACGAACGAAATTACTTGTAGCCTTTACAGCTATCCCAGCGGTTATTGTTGCTACCATAGTTATTCTCTATATGCAATTTAATAATTTTTTCACAGAAAAACTTCTTGGAAAATTATCAGGACATCAGGTTTCTCGTATTTATGGCTGGCTGCAACCTTATGAATATCCCGACTCTTCTTTTCAAGTAAGGCAGGGCTTTTTAGCAATTGGCTCAGGAGAAATTACTGGAAAAGGTTACTTAAACAACAATGTCTACGTTCCAGAAAAGCATACAGATTTCATTTTTTCTGCTATTGCTGAGGAATTTGGCTTTGCTGGTGGCGCCTTTGTGATTGCATTATTATTTTTGGTCATCTATCGCATTGTACTTATTACTGTCCAAGCAAGAGATCCATTTATGACATTAATGGGAGCCGGTATTTCCAGTTTATTAGCGTTCCAAATCACACAAAATATTGGTATGACACTTGGACTTTTACCTGTAACAGGTGTAACGTTGCCATTTTTAAGTTATGGAGGTAGTTCGCTTCTATCAAACTTCATGTTAATGGGCATTGTAATGGTTATACATAAATCCTATAACGGTTACATGTTTACTTATAAGCAGTAGGAGGAAGAAAATGAACCGTACCTTATGGACATTTTCCTCTATTCAATAAAAGCTGCCCCTAAACCCTTCATATGGTTTTTAGTGGCAGCTTTTTGGTACTGTTTTATACAGTTAATCCCTTGTGATGACTCAAATATTCGTAATATTTCCGACTACTACTTCTATTATTTTATCCAGATCCTCTTGTACGATATTAAGCGGTGGCGATAGTGTAAGAACATTATTAAAGCCTGCAACAGTTGCTCCATTCTTGCCAATAATGACGCCTTGCTCCTTACAAGCAGCAATCACTGCATTTACTTTATCAACAGGTAACGGCTCTTTCGATTCCTTATCAGCAACCAATTCAATGCCAATTAATAAACCTTTGCCTCGCACATCTCCAACATTTGGATGATTCTTTAATGCTCGCTGCAGCGTTTGTATCGTATTTTCCCCAATCAACTTAGACCGTTCAAATAATGCTTCCTGTTCTAATATTTCAATATTTTTCAAAGCAACTGCACACGCTACTGGTGATCCTCCAAATGTATTCACATGTCGGAAATAGCCATATACTTCGCTCCCAGTGAAGGCTTCATAAATCTCGCGCTTTACAGCTGTTGCTGATAAAGGTAAATAGGCACTCGTAATGCCTTTCGCCATTGTAATAATATCCGGCTTCACCCCATAATTCATAAAACCAAATGGCTTACCTGTACGTCCAAATCCACAAATGACTTCATCTACAATCATGAGTGCTCCATGCTTTTTACAGACCTCCTCAATGCCCTTTAAATAATTTTCAGGGGGCATGATAACACCGCCACCTGTAATAATAGGTTCTAAAATCATCGCAGCAATTGTATCGCTGTGCTCCCATGTCATGACCTTATCCACAGCTTTGACACTCGCTAAATTTCCTGGTGCTACTGAGTCACTCTCCGATTCGCGATACTGATCAGGCGGTGTTACATGAATAAACCCTGGAGACAGCGGTTCGTATTTATACTTTCGTTCTGCTTGCCCCGTTGCAGCTAGAGCACCGAAGGAATTTCCATGATACGCACGATAGCGCGAGACAATTTTATAGCGAGAACTTTCACCTTTTTGTTGGTGATACTGACGAGCAATTTTAAATGCCGTTTCATTCGCTTCTGACCCACTATTTGAGAAGAAGATCACATAATCTCCACCGAGCATTTGATTTATCTTTTCGGCTAGTTCAACTGCTGGCAAATGCCCTTGTGATAAAGGTGCGTAGGCATTTTTCATCATCTGCTCATGTGCGACATCTGCTAATTCCTTACGCCCATAACCTACATTTACACACCATAACCCTGCCATCGCATCAATGTATTCATTACCTTCCGTATCAACAATTCTTGCGCCATTCGACTTCTCTACTACATACGTTGCTTGGGGATTGTAGGGTTTCATCGAATGCCATACATACTGTTCATCCTTTTTTAAAATATCACTCTTTACATTTGTTTGAACCATATACACACACCCCTTTATTTTATATAGACATATCCAATGATTTAGCTATTTTATTGTTGAATCTTGATTACTTGGAAAAGCGAACGAGCTCGTTGTATCCTCAGATTCGTCTGGCCAACGTTCTGAAATTGTTTTTGCCTTCGTAAAGAATCGAGCTTGATCTGGTCCAAACATGTGTCCTTCACCAAACTTAGAACGTTTCCAACCACCGAAATTATGATAGCCAACAGGAATCGGAATCGGAACGTTTACCCCTACCATTCCTACCTCAATATCTTCTTGGAATTTACGTGCCGCGGCCCCACTATTAGTAAAGATTGTGACTCCATTTCCAAGTTCGTGGTCATTAATTAGGTCAATGGCATCCTGTAATGACTCAACGCCAACGATAAAACGTGCAGGACCAAAAACTTCCTCTTTAAAAATAGTCATGTCTGGCGTTACATGATTAATTAGTGTGGGTCCTATATAAAAGCCTGTGGATGTTTCACAAATACTTGGGTTTCTTCCGTCCGTGACAAGATTTGCCCCTTCCTCAAGTGCCCCATTAATGTATCGAATAATAGTTTCCTTCGATTGCTGTGTAATCACTGGGCCAAAATCAACATCTTTATCCGTGTATGGACCAACTTTCAACTTCAAAATTTTCTCTTTTAACACTTCAGTAAAACGTTTCTCAGTGTCCTGCCCCACAACTACAGCCCCTGAAATAGCCATACAACGTTGAGAAGCAGCTCCATACGCTGCCCCTAAAAAGGCATTTGCTGTTTGTTCAAGATTCGCATCTGGCATGACAATCATAAAGTTTTTTCCACCACCAAATGCTGCAACTCGCTTATTATGCTTTGTGCCTGTTTGATAAATATATTCTGCTACTGGCGTTGATCCAACGAATGAAATGGCTTGAATATTCTTGTTTTCAAGCAGCTCGTTTACAGCCTCTTTATCACCATTAATAACGGTCCAAATACCAGCTGGCAACCCTGCTTCTTTCCATAAATCACATAAAAACAGCGCTGAGTTAGGTACTCGCTCTGATGGCTTCAAAATAACTGCATTCCCCACTGCAACAGCCATACTTGTAATAGCAAGAGGCACCATGACAGGGAAATTAAATGGCGCAATTGTAGCCACAACCCCAAGTGGGGCTTTTGCAGAAAAGGCATTAATATTACCACCTACATTTACTGAATACTCCCCTTTCAGCATTTGCGGTGCACTAATAGCCATATCTATCGATTCAATGCCACGAATGATTTCGCCTTTTGCATCCTCCTTCGTTTTGCCACTTTCCTCACAAATTACATCAGTCAATTCATCTTGCCTTTCTAGTAATAACTGTCGGAAACGATGTAATACCTCTACTCGTTTACCAATTGATGTTTTTTTCCATGCCGGAAAAGCCGCTTTTGCAAATTTAATAGCTTGTTTAACCTCATCCTTTGTTGCTAATGGTACTTGTGCAAGTACTTCTCCCGTTGATGGATTGAACACTTCCGAAAAACGTCCACTAATTCCCACCGTCTCTACACCATTCATAAAATGTGATAGCGTTTTCATTTGTTGTTGAACTGTCATCATTACTCCACTCCTTTGTTGTTTCATTATTCAAAATCAAATTCTTCTTTTTGAAAAATAGGCTCTGATTCTTCGATTGGTTTAACTACCTTATTTCTTTGCGTAACAAGATAAAAAATCATCACAATCATAACTACTACACATGTAAATAAGATTTGTGAGCGCATGGATTCGATAAAGAACATGGCCACTAGTAAAGATGTTGTTGCTGCTATCGTGAAATATGTTAAATATGGAAATAACCACATTTTCACTTTTAATGACTCTGGATTTTCTTTTTCAATCTTGCGACGCATTTTCAATTGTGAAAAGGCAATTATTAAGTAAAGAATGAGCGTGATCGCGCTACACGAGCTTAGTAAAAACATAAAGACCTTATCTGGCGAAACATAATTCATAATGACTGCTATATAAGAGAAAAATGTCGCTGCTAATATTGCATTAACAGGTGCACCATTTTTGTTTAATTTTAAAAATGATTTTGGGGCTTCACCTTTTTCCGCTAATGAAAATACCATCCGTGATGTTGCATAAAGAGCTGAATTCAAACAAGATAACACTGCTGTGAATACTACAAAATTCATTATTTGTGCTGCTGCTGGGATACCTATATAATCCAGTACCGCTACATAAGGACTTGTTAGAATATCCGATGAATGCCACGGTAATAATGTCACAACGACTGTAATAGACCCCACATAGAAAATTAAAATGCGCCAAGTTATTGAATTCGTTGCTTTAGTCACCGCTGCTAACGGTTCATCCGATTCTCCTGCCGCAATTGCTACAATCTCAGTACCCATAAAGGAGAAAATAACAATTACTACGCCCATCAATACTGCGCCAAAACCATTTGGTAAAAAGCCACCCTCACCAACTAGATTTGCTGTACCTATCGCATTGAAGTTCGGTGCAATCCCAAAAATAATGAAAGCACCAAGTGCAAGAAACGCGATAATGCTTACTACCTTTATAAGAGAGAACCAATATTCAAATTCACCAAAAGCTTTTACTGAAAGTACATTTGTTAAAGTGAGTGCTACAGTCAACAAAAGACTTAATAACCATAAAGGAATGCCATCATACCAATATTGAATAATAGCTGCTGCTGCAGTTGCCTCTAAAGCGATGGCTACTACCCAAAAGAACCAATACAGCCAACCAATCATAAAGCCCGCCCATGGACCAATGGCTTCATGAGCATAATGCGCAAAGGAACCACTTGTTGGATTGACCGCCGCCATCTCACCGAGCATTCGCATAACAAGTATGACGATAAATCCTGCAATCATATAAGAAAGTATTGCGCCTGGTCCAGCCAAGTTAATGACTGAGCCACTTCCCATAAATAGTCCAGCTCCGATAACCCCAGCAATAGCAATCATCGTCATATGCCTCTTCTTTAACCCTTTCTGTAAGTGCGTTTGTTGCTCCATATCTATCACCTCTTCTTTAGATTAGATTGTCGCTTACCAAAAATCTTACAGCTTCCATAGCATTGAAGTAATAGACAAATCGTAAAACGCTATACTTTTGTTTTTAACGTAATGTAAAATAGAAGATAAATACATTAAAGATGATATTTAAACGCATAACAGCTAAAAATAATCTTTTTGACATATTTAAAAACCCTCTTTGTTAAAAGCAGGCAATAGGAAGGTGGCATACAATGAGTCAATATAAAATTCAAGTGGAGGATGTATTGGAAAGTAAACATTTTCAAAGCGCAGAGGTAATTGCTGGTGAAGCAGGGTTATTACGCATTGTTAGATGGGCACATGTTATCGAAATAGTACAAATTGATAATTTCTTAACAGGTGATGAGCTCGTTTTGACGACAGGAATTAGCCTTCAGCACAGTATTGAGGACTTTCTATCTTTTGTTAAATCATTGATTCATACAAATTGTGCTGCACTTTGCATTGAGTATGGAACATATCTACAAACAATACCAGAAGCGATTATTTCACTTGCAAACCAACACAGTTTTCCAATAATCGTTTTCCATGAAACGGTACCTTTTGTTCGTATTACACAGGATTTACATAGCCGTATTATGAATCAACAGTACTTAATGATTTCCTCATTAGAGTCGTATTCACAAACGTTAAATAAAAATGCATTACTCGAGCAAAATACCGAAGACATTTTACAAAATATGTATAATGAATTGAAGACGCAAATTATTTTTTCCATTAAAGATCGAGAACCCATCTTTTATCCAAATATGCCTCATTCAAAACGTCAAAAATTATTAAATATCAAGCAAACAGCCTATCAATTTAAACACGAACCAATCTTCATTGTCGATCAACATTATGCGCATTTAACCCTTTATAGAGAAGATAGATTATTTACAGAATTTGAGCTCCTTATCTTAGATCGTACAGCCACTGCCTTAGCGCAACTGTTAATGCGTGAATTTTATATCGAAGAGAAAAGAGATATTGAGGATGCTACTATTTTAGCGGATTGGATAGATCACAAGCTCTCGAAAGAGGAGATATATAAATTCATCGCGGCACATCATGCTAACTATCACTTCTATAGTGGTGCCATTTTTATTTTATCGTCGCCCAATACAATCATGAAGGTTCAAGAAGATATTGTGTATAGCAAGTTATATTACCGAAACTTATTTGAGCAAAATGGCTTTATCCCGTTTTTATTTGAACGAAAAAGCTATGTTATTTTTATTTTACTCTATACCAAAGATTGTAAATCTAGTCGTGAACAGTTAAATACTCTATTTTCTACACTTCAGAAAACTGATTTTTATAAAAAGCAAATGTTGCAAGGCTATCAAATAGCTATCGGTAAGGTTGTTTCGGATGCTGAGGAAATCCCTAAAAGCTATCAAACGGCCTTGGAAACACTCTATATTTGCCGAAAAGTACAAACGACATCATTCTTTTATGATGATTTGCATTTATATCACCTTATTTATAAACTACAAATGCAAGTGAATTTACAAGAAGTCATTCAAGATTATTTACAACCCGTTATTGACTACGATAAAAAACACAACAGCAAATTGTTAGAAACACTACAGGTGTATTTGCAAACAAATGGCTCCAAGCAACAAACGGCCAACCATTTATTTATTGTTCGGCAAACACTCTATCATCGATTAAAAAAGCTTGAAAGTTTGTTAGGGGAAAATTTCATGAAAGGACATAACCGGATTACACTTGAGTTCATGCTACTTGCTAATTCTTTAATTGAAGATAAAAATTGAACTTTTTCATAGCAAAACTCCGCAGATGCCACAGCATCTGCAAGGCTTGCGGATCGCCTGCTTAAAGAGAGCAAATTTTTCGCATCATAACCTTAATAGGATGTCCTAGAATGAAACGAGACAAATGAGCTTTTTAGACAGGCTTTTTATCATTCTATTGCTCAACAACGGCACTATACAATCCAGGTCTACGGTCATCATAAACTGGAATTCTTCCTCGTACTTCATCAACAATTGTGAAGTCTACATCAATAATAGCGACTTCTTCGTCCTCTGCACCCACCCAAAGAACCTCTCCCCACGGCTGAATAATCATTGATTGACCGTTGAAGTTTTCCACCTTTTTAGCGATACGATTGATGGCAATGACGAAGCATTGATTTTCGATGGCACGTGCTTGTAATAACGTTTTCCAGTGATCAATGCGTGGCGTTGGCCACTGCGCTGGTACGAACAAGACCTTCGCGCCATCTAATGCATGCGCACGCAACCATTCTGGGAAGCGGATATCATAGCAAATTACACCTGCAGCCTCTATATCTCCAAGTGCAAAGCGATTCATTTCATCACCCGCTTCTAAATATAAATGCTCGTCCATTAAGCGGAATAAATGAGCCTTGTTGTATTCTCCTACCTGCACCCCATTGTTATCAAATGTATACATTGTATTGTAAAATTTATCACCCTTCTTCGTTGAGACAGAGCCACCAACAATATGTACTTCCAGCTCTTTCGCTAAACTTTGTAAAAATGATTTTGTACGCTCGCCATCGACGTCTGCAAGCTCTGGTAGTTTTTCAAGTGCATAACCTGTATTCCACATTTCTGGTAATACAATAATTTCTGCACCCAGACTTGCGGCCTCACGAATCTTTTCCTCTGCCCGAGCAAAATTTTCTTCTACTTTGCCAAAGCCAACATTTAATTGAATACAACCGATTTTCATTTCTCAGTCCCCCTCTAGACAAGTAGTAAAAAAAGTAATAGTTTTTAAAATTAAGGTATACGGAACTCTAAATACTTCTGAAAGCGTTGATTTTACTGCGTTTTAGCTTTTCTATATTTCATTATACTACATCTAAAAGTATTCTAATTTAGATTTTTTCATTAAGTTGGTCGCTTTTTGGTCGCCCTAAGTCGCCTGTTTTTATCTACGACTGCCCCTAAAAAGGTGGTCTTTCTTCTATTATAAATAAAAAATTAAGACAACCCATCACACGGAGTGGTCTTTTCATCAATTCTCCTCTTTAATCTTAAAAAGATCTTTTTAAGGGAACCTTCTTGGATGGAAAATCGTATAATGATTGGTAATTTTAACACCATTTAAATAAAAGGAGAATTTAATTGTCAATGAAAAAAACTACTAAAAAAACTTGGATGATGGCATCAGCACTAACAATAGGGATGACTGTCTTCACACTTCATCAGGCTGGAGCTACAACTTTAAATACTACAAACGAAATAACTGTTCAAGCTGAACAACAAATTAAAGGAACTATTAAAAGCTTTCGAGAACACGGAGTAAACATTAAGGGAAAAGACGGTAAAAATTACTTCATTGGATTCCATAAATATACAGATGAGCAAATAGAAAAAATGAAATTAGTAGAAGGACAAGAAATTTCTGTAGAAGGCAGCATAGTCCAAGATTATTCAGATTTCTATACATTTGAAGTATATAAAAAGGACTTACCTAAAAAGATTTCAAAAGAAGATCTAAAAAAATTAGAAAAATTGTATAATGAAATGGTGCAGCTGCAAAAAGAATCTACAAAAGAGACAGAAATGACAGATGAAGAGTTAGAAAAGAAATACGAGGAATTAGAAAAGGAAAAAGATAAAATCCTTGAATCATATTTAGATGAGCCAGATCAAACATTTGAAAAATATATGGAAGATTTAGGATTCGATAAAGAAAATATAATAATAAAAGAAAACGATAATGTACAACTTAAAGCTTTATATGAAGAACTTGGAAAGCTTGAAAAAGATGATGGTAATATAGAAAAGGCTATGGAAAAATATGATGAATTTTATAAAATTCTTCTACCATATTTAAATAAACTTAATTTACCACAAACATTTGAAGAATATATGGAAGATTACGGATTTAACGAGGAAAATATAGTAATAAAAGAAAACGATAACGTACAACTTAAAGCTTTATATGAAGAGTGGGTAAAACTTGAAAAAGATGGTCAAGAAGAAAAGGCTAACGAAAAATATGATGAATTTTATAAAATCCTTCAACCATATGAAGATGAACTTTATCCACTACAAACATTTGAAGAATATATTGAAGGCATGGAATTAGATATCCCTGCTGAAACTTTAGCAAAACTAAAAACTATTTATGAAGATGCTCAAAAAGCAGAAAAAGATGAAAATGAAGAGTTGTATGCTAAGCTATGGGAAGAATTCGATGAAATCCTTAATCAGTTCAAAAAGCCTCAAACATTTGAAGAATACATGGCAGACTTTGAATTCGAAGTAAGCGAAGTAGATAGCAAGCAATTAAAACAGCTTTATGAAGAAATCTTAGCTCTTGATGAAAAAGAAGAACAAGAAAAAACCGAAGAAAAATGGGATGCCTTTGACAAAATTTTAGAACCATATATTACAGCAAATAAAGAAATCCTCATCTTTGCTTCTAAACTAACGATAAACGGCCAAGAATATCTTCCGCAACAATAACCAGTAAAGAATTCGGGGGTGTTCCAAAAGTCATTAACAATGATTTTTGGTATAACCCCTTTTCTTACCTCCTTGTATTTCAAAATGAGTCATCTTATATCCCCTATCATTCCAGCCAATTTTCTATGTTTGGTCTACTATTTATTTGTGTACGACTACGCTCATTCAGCCAGTTATAAAAAGGCACAAGACTCCACCAAATTAATTACAATTCATCGAGTTAATAACCCTTCTCTCTTACATTTTTCTACATACCCTAAAGATGAAAGGAGGGAAAATAATGTGCATAAATAAAGATAATTGTAATTGTTTATCTACACCTAGAGAATGCGATGCGTTTGGTCCATTTGTAGCTATCGATATAAACTGCATAAACACACCTGTTGACAACAACGAAGGTTTAGGTTCAATAATTCCTTTTTCCTCTGGAATTACAACTTCTGTTGTACTTAGTATTAATAATGCCACTGGAACGGTAGGTAGTCTCATAGGATTTGGTACTGCCATAAATGGCGCGGCGGCAATTTTAGTTGGCAATACGATAGACTTAACTGGATTTTTAACCGAAGCCTTTTCAGTTCCACGCAATGGTAATATTACTGCTATTTCCGCAACATTTAATTACTTTTTAGATCTTAACCGAAGCGGATTAACTACAATTACAGCTCAAATCTATCGTGCACCTGTGGGGAGTAATATCTTCACTGCTACAAATGCACGTGTTGATTTAGCTCCACCTGTTACTGGTGTACCTGCTGGAATAACTTTTGGTTCAGCAGAAATAGAGCCAGTACCTGTCTCCACTGGTGATCGTTTATTGATGGTATTTTTTATTTCATCTGTAATAAATCCTCCTGCATCAACCTTCGGAATTTCTGGTGCTGCAAGTGCAGGAATTAATATTGTATAAAAGAATTTCCTCTAATAAGTGCATGATTGATACATGCACTTATTTATTTGTGGAAGACTATCGCGTTCTTCTAGCCAGTTATAAAAAGGTACTGGACGCTCTCTATTTGTTGTTTCTTCTATAGATGATGAATCAACCGGCTTACTACTCAAACGCTCAACAGCCTTACTATATGCCCCTACGAATACAGCTCTTAATGTACTAGCAACTGTCAGTACACCTTCTTTAAAATCCATAGCAATTTTAAATAGTACGTTCTTAGCTTTAATGAAGTCAGGTGCATTTTGAACCTCAGTAGCTAATACAACCTTGTGTAATTGGTCTTTCAAGTTATCTGCTAATGGCAATGAATGCATGAAATCGAATAGCATCACTTGGTACTCATTCATGTATTCCTTTTTCTTTTCTCCTTGCAAAGCCAATTCATTTTCTAAATCACATAAATTATTAGTTGCTTGTTTAGAACTTAAAAGATTAAAAGATTTAGATGATTGGTTTTCAGATTGTGGAGGACAAACCTCGTCATTACTAGCTTCACCAGCTATCTCTCGTTAGGACACGCTCGATGGGACATAAGGTAGAATGCGATAGATATTAGCCCCTTTAATGCCGTTTAATTTGCTTTGGGCTACCTTTTCAACGATGCCTACCTCAACTAATTTTTTAATGCTACGGTAAACAGTCTTAGTCGAAACACCAACTTGATCCGCAATTGTTTCAGCTTTTAAATGCGAAGCCCCTGGATGCATAAGACTGCGTGAAGCAAGCATAAAAACGATGGCGCGTTCTGATTCTGTTAAGTCAAAATAATGTGCTGCTATGTGGTCCTCCACACTCTTATCCATATCTGCTATTGATTCAAATGTTGTGTATGCTGCTAAGTATTCAAATGCCATTTTAAAAATTATTGTGAAAGGATATAACACTCTCCCAACTTGCTGAAAAAATGAGTACTTCACAGCCCAATCTTTCCAACAAGCTTAAACGTGATAATTTTAGTGAAAATGAATTAAATCAAATAGCTGAAGTTTTGGATGTAAAATATGAAGCAAATTTCGTTTTAGATGACGGTAGAAAAATATAACGAGGACGGCAATTAGAGGTAATGATAAGAGTTAAAACTTTAGAAGAAACAACAAACGAATTGCTTGAAACAGGCTATACAATCGAAGAAATTAAAGCAGCTTTTGAGGAAGTAATTGAAAAAGCTAAAGATGATGAAACAGATAACTAATCACAGTTGTCTGTTTTTTATATGTACATTTGACTTCAAATTCCCTAAAATAGAAATATAAGGGGAGGTGTATTTTATAAAAAAACTATTTTATATAGGTACTTTATCTACTTGCTGCACGGTGCATGTAGTGAGGAAAAAGCCGCAGTAATTTAGAAACGTTTGTTTATATTAATCAAGTCTTCAATACAAGTGAACAGGTTGGCGAGCTTTCTCAATCATCATTAAATCTATCTGGGGATAATTTAAAGCCTGAAGAATATACTGTAAAGGCTGCACAGTTTACTGATAACGACACAACAAAAGAACCTATTAATCTAACTCAAACTAAATTTAAAATTAAAAAAAATTCGTGAAGGATTTGGAAGAAGGTTTGTATCGAAAACGAATGATTTCTTACGGTGGTCTCATGAAAGAAATTCATAAGCAATTGAATTTAGATGATGTTGAGGAAGACGATTTAATTCGAGTGGATGAAAATTAAGGCGAAATTACGAATGGAGCAATTGATGTGATGGTATATTGGCAAATTGGGTTACATAATTTTATTCTAAAGAAGTAACATGTATAGTTTGTTGATTAGTAAAAAATAAATTTAGAATTGAGGTTATGAAATGGATATTTTAATATGGGCTTTAATTTATTTGACTTTGTTTGGTCTTTTTATACTCACAGTTTTAAAAGTTGATATTATTAGTAAAAAAACAGCTGCTAATTTAATAAAATTAAATATTTTAGTAACTGCACTTTATTTGATTTATATTTTGTTGAAGTTTTTGTTATATTAACATTTATTTTTTTAGCATAATAATTAATGTTCCATTTTTGTGGTAATTAGTGTATACTATGTATATATCTTACATAGGAGGTTTTTTTGGTGAAAAAATTAGTGTTTTTATTTACATTTATGATTTCTTTTTTAATTTTAGGTAATACAGATACATTGGCTTTTGCAGAAGAACTAGAAGGTGATATTGATATTAGTATAGAAACTAATCTCGATGAAATTCCTTATAATGTTGTTTCAGAGGAACAAGTTATTTCAGATTATATGAAATGGGCTAATGTTGACCGTGAAACTGCAGTTAAAGAATTGGGATTAGAAGAATCCGATTTTTTATCAATTAGTGCTAGAGCTTCTTCTTCATGTTATCATCAATGGAGAGAATATATAATACCTAAAAGATTAATAGATTCATCAGCGAAAGCTTATTTGACTACATATCCTTATATAAAAATGAAACAATGTGGTGATGATAGAGCGGAAATTACTGATGTATCTAGTCAAGTGAGTTATATTAGAGAAGGCGGTATAGCAATTTCAAATATTGTTGTTAAAAATATTACTGCAGAGAAAGAATCAAAACATGTAGCTAGAGTAAGAGCGAACGGAGTTATAACAAATACTTTCGGGTTTGAATTAAGAGATTGGAAATATAGCGAGACTTTTACTTTTATGTAATGTTGATTAAAAGAGTAGCGAAAGCTACTCTTTTTTTTCTAAGACTTTATACCTTTAATCACTTGAGTATAAAGTCATTATCCTTAACTAAGGAACAAATGGACAAATAATTGTCAGAGGTGCTTTCTCATCTGGTTATAATGGAGAAGGTCCGCGATGGCTAAAAATGATACTTGCAGAACTAGGAGTTAATGAAGCGATAATTGAAGATAATGTGAATAGCGTTCAGAAGAGATTTACAATAATTGTATAAACAAAAAAGACCAGCTCGGCTAATTTAGCTTTGCTAGTCGTTAGTATTTATGCCGCTACCGTATTTGCAACTTGTGCGAGTTTAGCTGTCTTTATTTTATTTGCTCCTGCCTGCGCTGCTGCCATTCCTATAAATGTACCTGTTTTCACCCGCCATTTAGTACCATCTTGCTCAATGTAAGCTACCCAACCAAAACGATGCTTTAGTACATCTAAAACATTTTCAGCAGCTTGTAATGTGCTATATGTGCCTGTCATGACGCGATATTTATTATTGTCTGTGACTGGCTTTTGTTGCTCTGCATTGCCTGTGCAATTAGCAACCATTACAAGAAACTGTGTCCATGAAATTTTCCCTTCACGCATATTACGAGGACAATTTTTACCACTAAAGTGATTGTGCTGAACAACATTTGTAATCGGTATGTTTTCTTCTTTCATAACCTTAGCAACTAACTCTGCAGCATTCTGCATTGCTTTTTGATAGTTGCCATCGCTATTTACACAAACCTCAATTTGGATTCCCTCATTGTTTCCTGTATTACTTCCTGCAGCCCAACATTTCCATGTATGCTCAAAAGATTGTACAGCTTCTTTATCATCAACTGTATAATGCCACGATGCAGAACGACTATTACCATTGTATTGTAATCGTGCATGTGCGTCCGCATCGGCTCCTGAACGTGTATTATCTGTTTCATGAACAACGATATATTTTTTAGCATTACCCTTGCCATAAGTGACCTTATTCGCTTGTGAGTCAGTCAGTAATTTTTGACGAGTAGCAACCATCATTGATCGCCGCCCTTCGGCTTATCATAATTTAGTGCTTGTGCGCTATCATACGCCCTTGTGTTGTCGGATCAATGATAATACCAAGTAGTCCTAAAATGCTCAGGACTGTCTCTGAAATAGCTGTAACTTGATCGTTGTAAATTGTAATATCGACATGAAAAATGCCCGCTATTTGATTAGCGAGCACGATTAGTAATGCGATTAATGACACCCAAAATTGCTTATGTTGTAAACGTACTTTCCAGTTAATTTTCACTCTCAAAACCTCCCTAATTTGTTTTAATGGCTAGTGCTAATAATGCTAAAATTACAGCTCCAATAATTGTTGTAGATGCCCACCATACAATTTTATCGATTTTATTTAATCGATGATGTGCGCTTTTCGTACTTGCTAGGGCTTCATCCGCTTTATCTTCAGCTCGGTTTGCTGTATCACGAATATGATTAATACCGTCTAATTTTTCACCAATAGCCCCTAAGCGCTCATATACATCTCTTACTAAATCATCGCCCATAGGACACCTTCCCCTTTTGCAATATAAAAACCCACCACAATTATCTGTGGAAGACAAATTCCCAAACGCTTGCGAATTTAGGCAATAAAAATAACGCTAAGCATATGCTTGCGTTTCATTTAGCTTTTATTTTCAGATACCCATTCCGAGATAATTTTCACATCAATCAAATCTTTTTTCTCATAAATATAGTCCAATAGCGTTGAGAAATCATTTCGATTATAGGTAGTTTCCCATTCATCTTGTTCGGTGCCGATTTTATGCAAACAAAAAACCAATGTGCTTTGTGTGGTAATCGCTTGATCCACATAGCCTCATTAGTATTGCAGCTGGAAGTGTGAGTACGTTTTTGGTTTTGCCTATCAGTGCCTCTAATGGAAAGGTAGGCTCTAATCCTTCGACGAGTGTTCTTGCATACTGTAAATGTGGCTGCAAAGCTTCTACAATTTCTTTATTATGAACACCGTATGGATAGGCTAAGATAGTCGAAGCTCTATTATAACCTCGCTCGTTTAACCAATTCTTGCATGTCAATACTTCGCTCACCGCAGTCTCAACAGTAACGTTTGTAAGATTTTTATGATTAGCAGAGTGATTGAACATATCCCAGCCATGCCGATGCATTTCTTCGATTTGGCTTTCTGACATGATTTCATCCTCAATACCTATCCAGTTTGATATAACACCTATATTTCCCTTAAAACCTCGCTCAAGCATCATTGGGAAAGCTATTTCATATTGACTTGTCCATGCATCATCAAATGTGAATATCACAGACGGCTTCTTAGTTGCTTCCCCTACAAAAATCGAATCAAATGTTACTTTAACGATAGAGAATTCTACAGAAGCTACCAATAGCTGTACAGATTTAATACTCGAATCAAACAGTCCTTCGCTTTCAGTAGGACTGTTTAAATCGATGCGAAGCTCATTCCATCCCTCCACCAATGTATTAGCGCCAAATTCATAACTTCGATACGAGGTGTAATCAATGTCGTTTGCTAGATAGATGGCAAGCCCTGTCAAGTTCTCACGGTTTTCCACATACACAAACATGGTCATCGTCTTTCTGTTGGTTAAACTAAATGGTCTAATGTTGTTATTTCTAATAGCTGTTGCGGTACCGTTACTGATAGCGGTAATACCTTGTTTAGCATGTAACATATGATTGTTGTCTGCACGCATTTCATAGCCGTAGCGCTTCACCCAATCAACCTCATAAGAACCGTCTAACACCATTGTTCCGTTTGGCTTTGAAGTATTGTTAGTTCCGATTGTAATGGCTGAGAATCCACCGGTCTCAATATCATAATATTGAGGGATTGGACTGCCAAGTGCGTCACGTAACATTTTCAGCTTGCTAAAATCAACACCTTCGCCATTGGGTATGACGAACTTTTGACCATCCCAATACTGCCCGTGAATCGGACTACCGAGTGCGTCACGGATTAATTTATTGTCATTCATATTATCACATCCTTTTTTAGCTTATGCTTGTACCTACTAAGCTTAAATTTTGTCCTTTAATGTATGCATGTACCGCATTGTTTCTTATAATTATGTTTCCATTTGATGCGCCTATAACTAAATTTACCATTCTTACACCTTTATTAAATTCTTGGGCAAACGGTATGCTAATAGTGTGTGTGCCTGCACTTACATCCTGTTCTGCCCAATATATTTCATCTCTGTCTATATTGTAACTTTCGCTAATAGCCAAGCCTACAGTAACTCTTGTACTTTCGTTAGCAGTAAAAGTAATCATTACACCACATATAACAGATGTATCTTGTGTTATTGCAATTTTATTCTTTTCTATATACTTAGTATTATAATTAGTAAATTCCATCCATACATATTCTTCTGGATATTCAGTGTTGTCGAAGTCGAAGTCATGATAATAAGGATTAGTGAATATCATTAGTTGTGCGCTCATGAACTAGGACACGCTATATTACACCCAGACGAAAATACCGCATTTTTAAAAAAGAATACTTTATTTTCTACTGACAAAATTGAGATAGAGGCTAATACATTTGCTGTTGAATTGTTGTTACCAGATGAATTATTCAAGGATCAATGTTGTTCAGGTTTTACCATCTATGATGCTATAGCAGAAAAAGGAGTTCCAATCGAGCTACTTTCTTTTAAAAGCATAGATGGTAAAAAAAATTTTACCCTAAAAGGAACACACATTCCCTAAAGGTGGTGATGAGTTAATTTTCAGCTGTACAATTATTTAAAGAAAGGAGATTAACAATGGCAAGTTATAAAGAACTCGCACCATCTAAAAATGGTAACCCACGTATCAAAATTACTGTTGAACTTGGTTATGATGAAGAAACCGGAAAGCGTATAAGAAAATACAAAACGGTCACGTTAAGCAGTCTTACAGATCGTGCTATTAAAAAAGCTATCACAGAATTCGAAATTGAAGTTTCTAAAGTAGATATAACGCTAACAACTGAACATATTACATTCAAGGAATTTTGTAATAGTTGGATGGATAATTATGCGAGAGTTGATTTATCACCTGCAACAAAATCACATTATTTACGCATATTGAAACCTGGGACGTTTGAAAAGTTTGATAATATGAAGATAAAAAAAATTAAGAAGTTCCACATTGTCGAATATTTTTCTGAGGAGAAAAAAGAAGAACGTAAAAATTTAGGCAACAAATATAATGTGTTGAAAAGTATTTTTTCAAAAGCTTCTGAGTGGGAATTAATTAAAGAAAATCCAATGGCTGGTGTAAAAGAACCTTATGTAGAACCTCGTCAAAAAACGTTACAATTTTATGATGCAAATCAGTTATCAATAATGTTGGAAGCAATAAAAAGCTTAAATCTAAAATATCGAGTTATATATAAATTAGCGGCATTAGTTGGTCTTCGTGAATCAGAAATCGCGGCTATCAGATTAGAAAAGATTAACTTTGTTAACAACACTATATTGATCGACCAAGCATTAAAATATGACACAGAAGAAAAATCAGTATTAGTATTGGGTAATACAAAAAATAAACAAGCACGAATTGTAAACGTTCCTCAAAAGTTTATGGATGAAATAAAAGAGCAAGTTATTGCTCAAAAGAAATTAAAAATAAAATCAGGTGAAGCTTGGAAACCTATGAAAGATGATACGGACGATGACATAGATTTTTTAATCACTTCACAACGTTATTTAGGTTATCCAATTACACCTTCGTCTATCAGCACCATGTGGAGACGCCAATCAACAAAACTCAAGCTTCCGAATATAAACTTTCACGCATTACGACACTCCTGTGCATCTTACTTATTAAGTAATAACACTAATTTTAAAATTATACAGGAGCAGTTAAGCCACAATAATGTCGGTATGACTATAAACACATATAGTCATTAAACTAAAGAAGATAAAGAAGCTGCGACAGAGGTTTTTAATAAGATTTTATAAATTGGTCGCTTTTTGGTCGCTTTTCTCAGAAGATAATTTTAAGCCCTGAAGGGTCTAGACAATACGTAAAAAAAGTAATAGTATTTGCAACATATCTACAATAATTATTATATTCTGAAAAAGGTGATAGTACATGGAATTCTCAAAAAAACTACAGCAACTCCCAACACAATTTTTCGCAGCACTTGTGCAAAAGGTCAACGCGGCCCTTGCAGAAGGTCGAGATGTTATTAATCTTGGACAAGGCAATCCCGACCAGCCTACACCACCACACATTATCAAAGCCTTACAAGAAGCAGCCGAAAATCCGCAACATCATAAATACTCTCCATTCCGAGGTATAGCAGAATTGCGTCAAGCTGCAGCTGATTTTTACAAACGTGAATACAATGTCGACATTGACCCTAATACAGAAGTAGCCATTCTTGGTGGTACAAAAATTGGCCTTGTTGAGCTACCTCTGGCTGTTTTAAATCCTGGCGACTATATGCTATTACCCGACCCAGGCTATCCTGACTATTTATCTGGCGTTGTACTAGGTAATGTAAATTTTGATGTCATGCCGCTTTTTGCGGAAAACGACTTCTTGCCTGATTATAAGGCTTTGTCAGGCGAAGTAAAAGCCCGTGCCAAGTTACTTTACTTAAACTATCCGAATAACCCCACTGGTGGTACAGCGACACAAGAATTTTTTGAAGAAACAGTTCGTTTTGCTAAAGAACATAACATCATCGTATCACATGATTTTGCGTATGGGGCAATTGGCTTTGATGGCAATAAACCTGTCAGCTTCCTGCAAACAGAGGGCGCTAAAGATGTCGGCATTGAAATGTATACGTTATCTAAAACATTTAATATGGCCGGCTGGCGCATTGGATTTGCCGTTGGGAACGCTAAAATAATTGAAGCTATCAATATCATTCAAGATCATTTATTTTGTAGCCAATTTCCTGCTGTTCAGCAGGCAGCCGCAATAGCACTTACTTCCTCGCAAGATTGTGCAATTGAGCTAAGAGCAACCTACGAGCGTCGTCGAAACGTTCTCATAGAAGAATCCAAACGAATTGGCTGGCAGGTTACAGCACCAAAAGGCTCATTCTTTGCATGGTTACCTGTTCCACTAGGTTATACAAGTGAGCAATTTGCTGATCTGTTACTCGACAACGCTGATATTGCCGTTGCCGCGGGCAATGGCTTTGGTGATTATGGTGAAGGCTATGTCCGTGTTGGCTTACTTGTCAGCGAAGAACGTTTACGTGAAGCTATCATTAGAATTGAGAAATTAAATTTATTTAAGTAAAATGATGGACTGTCCAATCAGCGTGTTTTACACCTATTGGACGGTTTTTCTTATCTATTTACTTATTTTTCGTGGACTCTCTAATCCCTCTTCTAACGGATAAAATTGAACATGTCCCGTTTCTTCATCGAAACGTCGGATATGCTGTACACCCCGTACTTCTGCTAAAACAACATCTGCGGTAATGACGGGATTCCCACCTTTAACAAAATGGCCGCCAGACACACCTCCCCATTGATCACTCATCGATCCATGAAAATGGGTTTCATATACACCATCCCGCTTACAGATAACGCCAGAACCTTGAATAAATTCAAGTGGCCCTTCTTTTTCAATTACTTCACTAAAACGTACTTTGATTTTAGATGTCTCATCCGGGACTAAATACACAAAATTACTTTTTTGAAAACTACCGATACAGCTAACAATTGTTGCTGATTCAATTTCGTTCTCTTCACATACAGCCTCAATTCCCTCAATGATATCTGTCCCCATTAAGATGCGTGCACTAATAACCTTCCCAAATGACCCTACCCCATAATTAACTCTTACAGACATAGATTTACCTCTTCCCCCTGAATAAATTATATTTACATAGAACGGGGGACTTTCACGCCCAGCACTCACGTCTTTACAGGCAGTTTCTATCCCCTTAACACTAAATCTAATATAGTTTAATTTTATAAAATATTAAAAATATTTATTGACTTAATATAACCTATAAATTATATTAGTTCTATCGGATTTACAAAAATACTATAAATCTCTTATCAAGAGTAGCTGAGGGACTGGCCCTATGAAGCTCGGCAACCCCCCTTTTTGGGAAGGTGCTAAATCCTGCAAACGATATTCGTTTGAAAGATAAGAGAGGACATCTTTTCATGAGCCTCTCTTAAGTTTATAAGAGAGTTTTTTTTATTTTCAAAAACCGATAAAACAACTTTGGAGGTAATTTTTCATGAAAAAGAAAAGCAAATTTTTAGTAGGTTTAGCAAGTCTCACATTAGCAGTGGCATTAGTCGGTTGCGGTAGTAAGGAAGACAGCAAAGGTAATGGTGAGGCTATTAACGAAAATAAAATCGTAGTTGGCGTAACATCTGGCCCACACGAACAAATTGCAGAGGTAGCTGCGAAAGTAGCAAAAGAAAATGGCTTAGAGGTTGAATTAAAATCATTCTCTGATTACGTTTTACCGAATACTGCATTATCACAAGGTGATTTAGATGCGAACAGCTATCAACATGAACCGTTTCTAGATACATTTAACAAAGACCATGATACAGATTTAGTGCCTGTTGGAAAAACAATTTTAAATCCAATGGGTGTATACTCTGAAAAATATAAATCATTAGATGAAATTCCTGACGGTGCAACATTTGGATTGCCAAATGATCCGACGAACGGAGCTCGTGCCCTATTCGTTCTGCAAGAAGCAGGCTATATCAAATTGAAAGAAGGCACTGGCCTGACAGCATCTATTCACGATGTGGAAGAAAACAAAAAGAACTTCAAATTTATTGAATTAGAAGCTGCACAAATTCCAAAGCAATTAAGTGAAGTAGATGTCGCGGCTATTAATACAAACTTCGCATTAGATGCTGGTATCAATCCTAAAAAAGATTCCATTCTTTTAGAATCTACTGACTCACCATATGTAAACTACATTGTTGTGCGTGCTGAAAACAAAGAAGACCCAACGATTAAAAAGTTCGTTGATGCTTATCAATCGGACGAAGTACGTAAATTTATTGAGCAAGAATTTGATGGTTCTGTAATAGCAAGCTGGTAATATAACACGACAAAAGTTACCGTCTAAACGGTAACTTTTTCCTTTAGGAAGGAGAAATCACATGATTCAATTACAAAATATATCAAAAGAATTCAAATCAAAAAAAGGTACTGTCAAAGCGGTTGATGGCATTAATCTTCATGTGAAAAAAGGTGAAATTCATGGGGTTATCGGCTACAGTGGTGCCGGTAAAAGTACACTCATACGATGCGTGAACTTATTAGAACGTCCTACAGCTGGGAAAGTATTTATTGATAACGTGGATATTACAACGCTTTCATTAAATGCCCTTCGCCAAACACGTCAAAAAATCGGCATGATTTTCCAACATTTTAATCTCTTAAAAACAGCAACAGTCTACAACAACATTGCCGTACCGTTAAAGCTGCTTGGTTATAACGACAGTGAAGTGAAAAATCGTGTTGCTAAGTACGCTGAAATTGTTGGCCTGACAGAGAAATTAGATAGCTATCCAAGTCAATTATCAGGTGGTCAAAAACAACGTGTCGCGATTGCTCGCGCACTTGCACAAGAGCCAGAAATTTTACTAAGTGACGAAGCAACGAGTGCACTTGATCCTGAAACAACTGATGCTATTTTGGAGCTATTACTTAAAATCAACCGTGAGCTTGGCATTACGATTTTGCTAATTACGCATGAAATGAATGTTATACAAAAGATTTGCGATGACGTTTCGGTTCTTGAGGCTGGTAAAGTCGTAGAGTTTGGCTCTGCTATTGAGCTTTTTGCAAGACCCCAACATCCAACGACTCGAAAATTTTTAAATACTATTTCACAACGTAATTTATCCCCTACGCTAATCAAACAGTTAAATGTTTCAGGCAGTGTCATTCGTTTAACTTTTTTAGGCGAAAGTACTGGAAAGCCTTTACTTGCCGAAGTAAGCAAAATTTATGATGTACAGCCAAACATTTTAACAGCCAATATTATTGAATTAAAAAATGGCATTGTCGGTAATATCGTTGTCCATTTAAACGGTGAAGTACATATCGTACAAAAAGCACTTACGTTTTTCACAGAAAACGGCGTAGCCATTGAGGAATTGGGAGGCGAACTACATGGATAGCATTCAAAACTTCTTTACAGATTGGTCACACATTATTGGGAAATCTATGATTGAAACCTTTCAAATGGTCGGTATTTCTTTATTGTTCTCCATTTTAATCGGGATTCCTTTAGGGCTTTTAATCGTTTTAACACGCCCTGGACAATCCTTTGAAAATAAATTTTTGTATCAACTTGTCAATTTACTCATTAATATCGTCCGTTCTGTACCATTCATCATTTTACTATTCTTCATCCTTCCATTTACGAAGATAATCGTAGGGACAACGATTGGCGTAAAAGGTGTTATTGTACCACTTGTCATCTATACTGCCCCTTATATTGCTCGTTTAATGGAAACAGCGCTTTTAGAAGTGGACGCTGGCGTGGTGGAAGCTTATACAGCAATGGGTATTAAACGTCGTCATATTATTTGGCATGTATTACTACGTGAAGCTCGTCCATCTATTATTTTAGGTTTAACAATTGCTACAGTCGGTCTGATTGGGGCAACTGCAATGGCAGGAATGGTTGGTGCTGGTGGACTAGGTGACTTAGCATACCGTTACGGTCACTTACGCTATGAAGTTGATGTGATGTATGCAACCGTCTTTATTTTAATTATTCTTGTCCAAAGTATTCAATCACTTGGTAACCGTTTTGCTGCAAAACTAAAGAAAGATTAGTAGGAGGATTCGCATGACAAACGAAATATATGTAGAGAGAAATGGCTATATTGCTACGTTAGTTTTAAATCGTCCTGATAAACGTAATTCTTTATCGAGAGAAATGTTCCAAGCCGTTTTAGATAACCTTGAAAGTTTACGTGAAGATTCTTCTATTAAAGTACTGATTGTGCGCGGCGTAAATGACATTGCCTTTTGCTCAGGCGCTGATATTCGTGAATTTTTAGATATTCGTTATGCAGCTGAAAACGCTAAAGCTTACAACGAATTAGCATTGAAAGCTATTGATGCACTCTATAAATTCCCACAGCCTACAATTGCAATGATACAGGGCTTAGCTATAGGTGGCGGTTTGGAATTAGCCAATGCTTGTGATTTCAGACTAGCGACGCCAAAAAGTAAGCTTGGTATTACAGCTGCCAACATTGGTATTGTCTATAACCTTGAAAGTACAAAAAGACTAATCAATATTGTCGGCGTTGCGAAAGCAAAAGAGATTTTATATACAGCCAATATCTTTACAGCTGAAGAAGGCAAAAATATTGGCTTAATTACAGCATTACATGAGTCAGAACAAATTGAAGAAGCAACATTACAGTTTGCCAATCATTTATTAAGTAAATCATCTGTTGCCAATGCTGGCATTAAAAAAATTATTCAAGCGATTGTAGATGGCGAGACCGAAGAAAACGAAGAGTTAGCACAAATAATTCTTGATTCATTTAGCTCTGAAGATTACAACGAAGGCATTCAAGCATTTTTAAATAAAAGAAAGCCCATTTTCAATAAATAAGCGAGGTAGTAAAGATGACAAACACAACAAATGGCGATTTACTATTAAAAAATATTAACGCACAAGCCCCCTTCCCTATTTCCTTTGCCGATTTAGAAAAGGCTGTTGCTGAAAAAATCGATGCGGGCCCCTATGGCTATGTGCGCTCTGGTGCAGGTGGCGAACAAACTTTACGTAATAACCGAGCCGCTTTCGAAAAATATTCTATCATCCCACGCTTTTTAAACAATGTATCGAACATTGATACATCTATTGAATTATTTGGAAAAACATATCCAACACCATTGTTATTTGCACCTGTTGGTATGAATAAGATGGCACATGAAGATGGCGAACTGGCTGTCGTTCGAGCAGCAGATGAATTAGATATTCCTTATATTCAAAGTACGGTTTCTAGTTACGCGCTTGAAGATGTCGCTCAAGCAGCTCCAAATGCGACGAAATGGTTCCAATTATATTGGTCGACCAATGAAGAAATTGCTTATAGCATGGCTAGTCGGGCAGAAGCTGCCGGCTTTGAAGCAATTGTCTTAACTGTGGATACAGTTATGCTCGGTTGGCGTGAGGAAGATGTACGTAATCAGTTCTCCCCTTTAAAACTTGGTTATGCACGCGGAAATTATGTCAATGATCCTGTTTTTATGGCCTCTTTGCCTGATGATTCTTTTGAATCTTATGTGCAAGGTGTGTTGCAAAATGTGTTCCACCCTACATTGAATTGGGAAAATGTGCGTGAATTAAAACGCCGTACAACATTACCTATTTTGCTAAAAGGTATTTTACATCCTGAAGATGCAAAATTAGCTGTAGAAAACGGCATAGATGGTATTATCGTTTCAAATCACGGTGGTCGCCAATTAGACGGTGTCATTGGTTCGCTTGATGCACTTCCTGCAATTGTTGACGTGGTGAATGGACAAATCCCTGTAATTTTAGACAGCGGTGTTTACCGCGGCATGGATGCGCTCAAAGCACTGGCTTTAGGGGCTGATGCAGTAGCAATTGGTCGTCCTTTCGTTTATGGACTAGCACTTGCTGGACAACAAGGCGTCGAAAAAGTAATGACGAATTTATATGATGAATTAAAAGTTTCAATTGCATTAGCAGGTGCTACTTCTGTGAAGGCTTTGCGCAATGTCACTTTGGTGAAGAATAATGGGGTTGATGGCAAATGAAACAAGCATTAGAAGGATTAAAAGTAGTGGACTTATCACAAGTACTTGCCGGTCCTTATTGCACAATGGTGTTGGCGGATATGGGTGCCGAAGTCATCAAGATTGAAAAATATCCACATGGAGACGATACTCGGTCAATGGGCCCCTTCATTAATGAAGAAAGTCATATGTATATGATGGTCAACCGTAATAAGAAAGGTGTTTGTATCAATTTAAAAACGCCTGAAGGATTAGATTTATTCAAAGAGCTGATTCAGTCCGTAGATGTTCTTGTAGAAAATTATCGTCCCGGTGTGACAAAAAAACTTGGTATTGATTATGATACATTAAAAGCGATCAATCCCGGGCTTATCTACTGCTCCATTTCGGGCTATGGACAAACAGGGTCTTATAGTCAAAAAGGCGGCTACGATATTATGGCACAGGGACTTAGTGGCTTAATGCATATGACGGGTGAACCTGATGGCAGACCTGTCAAAGTTGGTTTTGCAGTTAATGATATTGCTGCAGCTCAAACAGCTCTACAATCTATATTAATGGCCTATATTTATAAGCTTCGAACAGGGGAAGGACAATATGTGGATGTATCACTTGTAGAATCTGGACTTGCTTGGACCGTTTGGGAAGCTGCTGCTTATTTCGGCAAAGGTGAATTGCCTGAACGTACGGGCACCGCACATCGTGTATCCGCACCCTATCAAGGCTTTAAAACGAAGGATGACTATATTTTAATCGGTGCTGGTAATCAAAAGCTGTGGGAAATTTTCGCAACCAACGTCGTGAATCGACCAGATTGGTTAGACAATCCGTTATTTGCAACAAATTACTTACGTGCTCAAAATGTGAAAACATTAGAAGCAGACATCGAAAGCGAACTCTTGAAACACAGCGCAACGCATTGGTTACAGCTATTAGACAAATACGGCGTCCCTTCAAGCCCTATCTATTCATACGAGCAAACATTAAATGACCCACATATTTTAGAACGTGGTATGGTCCTTTCTTATCAGCATCCTACCGCTGGCAAAATGCGTACTCTGGGCTTTCCTGCAAAATTCTCTAAAACACCAGGTCAGTTGACAAGTGCCGCACCTACTTTAGGGCAACATAATGTTGAGATTTTTGAAACATTGAATGTGTCAGATGAACGCATTCGAAAGCTAGAATCAGCGAATGCAATCCACTCAAAATCTTAAAAAATAATCGCAATGGCACTATTGACGATTTAAAGTGCTATCCGTCATTTCGGCCAAGCTATCCATCACTTTAGCGATTCTATCCTTTACTTTGGCTAAACTATCCGTCATTTCAAAAATCAAATTAAAATGGGGCACCTCACAACTGAGGAGCCCCGTTTTTTTATTGAATAACCCCTAATTCACGACCTACTTTTTCGTAAATCGCTAGTGCATCGTCTAACATTTCTTTTGTATGTGCCGCTGTTGGCATATTACGAACACGACCTGTACCCTTTGGAACTGTTGGGAAAACGATTGATTTTGCATAAACGCCTTCTTCAAATAGGCGGCGAGAAAATGTCTGTGTAAGCTTTTCATCACCAATAATACATGGCGTAATCGGTGTTTCAGAATCTCCGATATTAAAGCCTAACTTCGCAAGTCCTGCTTTTAAATAATGGCCATTTTCCCATAGCTTATCGTGTAGTTCTGTAGAGTCAATCAGCATTTGAACAGCTGCTGTAATTGCGGCTACATCACCTGGTGGTAACGCTGTTGAGAATAGGAATGGACGTGAGCGTACTTTCAACCAGTCAATTAGGTTTTTCTTACCTGCTACATAGCCACCAACTACGCCAATCGCTTTTGATAACGTGCCGATTTGGAAATCAATTTCTTTTTCCAAGCCGAAATGCTTTACTGTCCCCTTACCTTTACCCGTTACACCAGAACCATGCGCATCATCTACATAAGTAATCAAATCAAACTCTTTAGCAATTTCAACGATTTCAGGTAGCTTGGCAATATCGCCATCCATCGAGAAGACACCATCTGTAATGACCATCACCTTATTGTATAAACCTGATGCTGTGGCTTCTTTTGCTTTCGCACGTAAATCTTCCATATCAGAGTGATTATAAGCAATGATTTTGGCACGCGATAAGCGACACCCATCAATAATAGAAGCATGGTTTAATTGATCTGAAAGAATGGCATCGTTTTTATCCATCACAGCTGAAATGGCCGCCATATTGCAATTGAAACCTGATTGATAGGAAATCGCCGCTTCCGTTCCTTTAAACTCAGCTAGCTTTTCCTCTAATTTTACATGAAGGTCGAGTGTACCATTAATCGTACGAACTGCCCCTGCACCTACACCATATTTATCTGTCGCTGCTTTTGCAATGCGCTTTAATTCTTCATTCGTCGCTAAGCCTAGGTAGTTATTTGAGGATAGGTTAATAAGCTGCTGACCACGCACCTGTATAACTGGTCCGTTTGCACTCTCTACTGCGTCGATTTCATTATATAAGCCTTGATCATGTAAGGCTTGTAGGTTTTCATCTAAAAATGCGTTTAATACTTTAGACAAACATATCATCCTTTCCTATGAAAACTATTCTTGCTCCTAGTGTAGCATAAGCACACAATTAGAATAAATCACTTTGTTAATCTTTCGAATAAAGGTGCCGTTTTTTCACGCCACATCGCAGCCGATAAGCATCGATCCATTAACAGGCGTATCGTGTTCTCTGCCTCCTCGTAACGTGTTGCATAACCCATCGCATCTTGTAGTGCAGCTTTATATTTCACACGAATTTCTTCAATTTTCACTTCCGCTTCCTCTGAAAGTACGCAATGTTGACCCATATCAAAAATTTCATCACCAAATCTTCCATCCTGTGGGTCAAATACATGTGGCTCTGTACTATCAAAAATGCAGAAATTCAATTCTGGAATAATGACCATATCGACTGAGCCCGCATCTAAACCACACCACACAATTTGTGCATCTAGCCCTCTTGCATTTGCTTCGTCGGCCAATCCTTTCATTAGAGAAGACTTCCCTGTGCCAGGCTTGCCCTTAATCATCCACCTTCTAGCCAAATTTTTCGTTATGCTTTCTACTGTATTTTGTGCACCTCGAGGCGTTAATGTTCCTAGTAATCGGTGTGTGCGCGTACCTGTTTTATTGAGTATGATTGATTGAAAAACAGCCGATTTTAAATTTTCAACTTGATTATTTAAAGCTTGCCAGTCCATACAGCTTTGTGTAACAACCTCCCAATCGTCATGGAGCTTTTTAGCGATTTCCAGCATTGTAATACACTTTTCACGAAATAACTCTCGCTCCTTCATAGCATTGGCAAGTTTTTCACCAATCCCCTCAAGCTGTTCTTCTTCTAAACAATCATAAAAAGACAGCACACGATGCTTCGTGCCGAATAAAGTTGGTTCAATGCCCCACTCCGATGACCATACAAATAGTCGATTACACCCTCTAACATAGACCGCCTCTACGGTATCTTCTAACAATGCATGTTTAAACCACTCCACCTCAAAACCTTGCTTTACATAAAAATACCCGAGTTCCTTCAGTAGCTCCGATCCTTTAAAGGTTGGTGCGCCTTGTAGAACATAAACTAGCTCCGCCTCTTCCATCATTTCTTTATATACATGTTTTCTCCCTTGCCCTGTCAATGCGTGTCCAAAATAATAGGTCACATTTCCGTTCAGTGTCGTTCCCCCTTTGCCTTATGCCCTGCATTATATGAACTACCTCTTTAAAAAATGAAAAAACTACTTTTATCTTTATCTCGATAAAAGTAGCTATTTTTCAATAAAATGGCTTTATGCCCTCCATATTACCGATACATTTCATTAAAACTTTTCGACAATATGGCAATGAATATTGCACGATATAGCCAGAAGTTAAAGCAATTAATACTGTACCAACACCAACCGGGCCACCAAGTAACCCTCCTAGAATTGTCACAAGTACCTCTATGCCCATTCGCGCTGTTTTAATAGTTCCACCAAACTTTTCAACAAGAATCATCATTAAAGTGTCCCTTGGGCCAGCACCTATGTTTGGCGCTATATACATTCCACAGCCAAAGCTTAAAACAAATAAGCCTAGCACAAAATAAGTGATCTGTAATCCATAGATTTCCGTTGACGGCAACAGCCAATTAAAGATATCGATAAATGAACCAATCAGCAACATATTTAGCCACGTACCAATTTTGGGCCATTCTCGTAACACTAGCGAAGTCGAGACAACTATCAAAAATCCCGTTAAAATAGACCAGGTCCCAATTGTCAAACCAAAGTTTTGAAACAAACCTACATGTAAAACATCCCATGGGCTCGTTCCAACAATTTTCCCTTTAATAGACATCGTAATGCCAAGTGCCATAATCATCATGCCACCGATAAAAAACGTCCAGCGCCACCCCGTAATTTTCCGCATTGGTAATCCTTCTCTCTACGCAAGATATTGCTCTAACTGTATCATATTTTCTAGATAACGAAAGAATACTGTTCCGATTCCTTAAGTAATGCTTGAAGTCACCTGAGCGTTGCTTCGTTATACCAGCGCGAAAATATGCTTGACCAAAGCTTTTCTTTTCAAAAAAAACTATCCATAATATTAACCATGGATAGTTGTGATTGGTGCAAGATGTGCCTTTGTCACTGCAATTAAATCATCGAGCTGTACATGAATTTGCATGCCGATTTTACCTGCACTGACAATAATGCTCCCTTGTTCACGCGCAGATGCGTCAATGACTGTTGGGTAAAGCTTCTTCATACCTACTGGTGAGCACCCGCCGCGTAAATAGCCTGTATAGCCAAGTAACTCTTTAACAGCAAGCATTTCGATTTTTTTCTCACCAACTACTTTTGCAGCTGCTTTCAAGTCCAATTCCTCTGCTACTGGAATAACAAAAACAAAGAGCTTTTGAGTACCTGCCTTTGCCACTAAAGTTTTAAAAACGCGTGAAGCAGGATGACCAATTTTTCCAGCTACTGACACCCCGTCCACTTGACCGTCCCCAGTTTCATATTCCATGACATCAAATTGTAATTTTTGCTGCTCTAATAATCTTACAGCATTTGTTTTCATATGCTTTGCCTTTGCCACATTTAATATCTCCCATCTACAGCGTTAAGCGGTCATTGAAAACATTGAATCATTCTCAGGTCGATAGCCATTTTTCGCCATTTGAATATGAGTAGCATACTTCGCCGATGCATTTTTAAATGTCCGTGCCTTGAATGCCTCCTCATAGCTCTTACCGAAAATTGTATCTGCAAATGGATCCAATTTCAATTCCTTCGAAAATCGTTCTGGTACCTCAATGATTTCTCGCCCAAATGTAGATTCTTCCTTGAATTGCTCTCTCTCATCTACAGCCAAGCCATTTACTTTCGCTTGTATTTGCTGTATTTGAGCATCCGCACTCGCTGCCACACGTAAATCTTGCGGTGATGGGGCATTCGGTGCCAGTGCAGCACGCCTAACTTGTTCTAAAATCTGTAGAGTATCATAGGGTGCAACGCCAGCATCGGTAGTTATAGCAACCTCTTTATCTGAACTATTAAGCTCATTCTCTAACTCTATTGATTGCATGTAAGAAAATGCTCCGGCTTTATCACCACTTAAAGCTTTATACACTTGCTCATGAGCACGCACGTTTTTTTCAGTTTGCTGTAAGTCACTAATCATTGCCCGCTGATGTGGCGTTACTTCTTTCGCCTCTTCTTTATGTTGCTCATATAAATCTTGATCTTTACGTCCTAATAAGAGATTTTCAAGCTCTAGTAATAAAGGATTTTTCTTCGGTTGGAAATACTGTGCATTTTTTCGATACGCATTTCCTGCCTCTTTTCGCTGTAAAATCTTTTTACGAATGTGGCTATTTGAAATACTTTCTTGTTGTATTAAATTTGATAGTTTCATATGATTCACCTCGACTTTCTATCTTAATATGCAAGTTGAATAGTAGATATGACGAAATATTCTATTATTATACATATACCAACTGAACAGTTTCTGTACACTCATTATCGGAATTTTCTTATTTATATTCAAGAGTAAAATACGACTAACATCCTAAAGAAGTAAATCAATTTTGGAAAAATAAGCATAAAGACTCGCTTTTTTCTGAATTATTTTCTAATTTTCTCACTCATCTATTAAGTTATTGTTGTATTATCATTTTTATTTACTACGCTAAACACTTGTAAATTAGTGTTAACTTCCCCCTTTAAAAAAAGAAAACAGTCCATTGATGAATGGACTGTCTAAAAATCATAAATTTAGTTATGTTTCTTCGGTATGATTAATAAGCATTTATAGGCTAAATAACCAACCCACGCACCAACTGTATTTAATATTAAATCGTCAATATCCGCTGATCCAACCGTAAATATAAACTGCACAGTTTCTACCATAAGACTTGAGAAAAAACCTAAAATAATGATTATCCATGCTTTTCGAAATTTCTTCGACAGTAGCGGCAATAAAAAACCCATTGGTGTAAATATTAATAAATTGCCAAGTAAGTTGAGTATAAGCAGGTCTAAATTGAAATACTGCGAGTAATTTATATAACGTAAAATTGTTTCAAACGGCACAAAATTTGTCGTTACTCGCCAACTACTATAATCAAACAAGCCTAACTCGCCGAAAGAATAGTCGCCCTGAAAAAAAATGACGATAACATTCACTAGACGATCAATCACTAATTTATAAAATGCTATAAAAGAATAGACAATAAAAATTATCCAGCCGACAATCTTTACTTGCATATAATATGTATCAAACCACGATCGATAAGGTAATGGTAGTTTGGTATCTCCTTGGACATTCGATATATTATTTTTTGTCATGCCTTTACCACCCACTTCCTCTTATCCATCCCATATTTTAATATGTCTGCTCTGCCCATGCAAGGGGGTAAATATAGCAAAAAATGCACCCCAGAATATCTGGAGTGCTTTTCCTCTAGTGAAAGAATAATGATCACCTTGAACCTCTCAAGACTGAAGTCACGAGTGTTCTCGTCGAATCAATAATTTTTTTCTTTCTGCCATTATACAGGATTTACACCATGCTTTCGTTGTGAGAATAATAAATATTTAGACATATATAATTCTAAACGTGTTTCTAATGCCTTACGTAAGTCATTCGGCTCAATGACATCATCAATAATAAGCTCTGATGCTAAACGATATATGTCAATTTCCTCTTGGTACTCTTTGCGTTTTTCTGCGATAAAGTTTGCCTGCTCTTCTTTTGGAAGTTCAGCAATTTTATTTGCATACACTGCATTTACTGCTGCTTCAGGGCCCATTACGGCAATTTGTGCGTTTGATAGAGCAATACAGCAATCAGGTTCAAATGCTGGACCCGCCATCGCATATAATCCTGCTCCGTATGCCTTACGAACGATAACTGTTAACTTTGGCACAGTTGCTTCGCTCATAGCAAAGATCATTTTCGCACCATGACGAATAATACCTGCCTTTTCTACTTGTGTACCAATCATAAAGCCTGGTACATCTGCAAGGAAAATTAGTGGAATATTGAATGCGTCACATAATGAAATAAACTTCGCAGCTTTGTCAGCAGAATCGTGGAACAGTACACCTCCCTTTACACGAGGTTGGTTGGCTATAATACCGACTGATTGACCATTAATGCGTCCAAGCCCAGTAATTAATTCTGAAGCAAATAATTTCTTTACTTCACAAAAAGAATCTTCATCAATTAGTCGCTCAATTAATTGATACATATCAAAAGGAGAGTTTTGATTTTTTGGAATTAATTCTTCAATCGACTTTTCGAATGATGCTGGTGGTTTCGGCTCTTCCACTTTACTACGCTCCGCATAATTATTCGGGAAATAGCTCAAATATTTGCGTGCATAGGCGATCGCTTCTTGCTCTGATTTTGCTAGTACATCCCCACAACCAGATACAGAGCAATGCATCTTAGCACCGCCCATCGTTTCTAAATCTACTTTTTCCCCAATGACCATTTCCGCCATACGTGGCGAGCCCAAGTACATAGAAGCATTGCCCTCAACCATCACGACGATGTCGCAAAATGCTGGGATATAAGCGCCTCCAGCTGCCGAAGGACCGAACAATAAGCAAATTTGTGGTACTTTACCTGAGAGCTTTACCTGATTATAGAAGATACGTCCTGCTCCTCGGCGCCCCGGGAACATTTCTAACTGATCGGTAATGCGCGCACCTGCCGAATCGACTAAATAGAGTAATGGGCAGTTTAGCTTCTCAGCCGTTTCTTGAATACGAATCATTTTTTCTACAGTACGTTTTCCCCAAGAACCTGCTTTAATCGTGGAATCGTTTGCCAAAATGCATACTGTGCGACCATGAATTTTACCGATACCTGTGACTACACCATCTGCTGGTAAATCACCAGCTAAACAGTTAGCAAACAAGCCATCTTCTGATTGAAGACCATCATCTAATAACAGTTCGAGTCGCTCACGAACGAATAACTTACCTTGTTGTGCATTTTTTTCGTGATATTTCGGCAGTCCCCCTGCTAAAATTTGTTCCTTCATTGTATTTGTCGTATTTTCTGTCGATACATTGCTCATGTTCAATTCCTCCTTTTGCCCAATCAATTACGCCTTATGTCACCACCAGAAAGATGGGATACTACCATTACCGAATCAAAGTAAATTACTGTCCCAAGTATTGTGGCGAACGCTTTTCTTGGAAAGCGAGCAACCCCTCCAAACGGTCCTCCGTTGGAATAAGGGCACTATATGCAAGAGATTCAATTTTTAAGCCTGTTGCTAAATCTACTTCAATACCTTGATTAATAGCAATTTTCGCCTGCACAAGAGATAGCGGCGCATTTTTCGTCATTTCGAGTGCAAGCTGCTGTGCTTTTTCCTGTAGCTCATTACCGTCAAACACATACTCTACAATGCCGTAGTCCTTTGCTTCCACTGCATTTAATCGCCGTGCCGTATAAATTAATTCCTTCGCTTTTCCAATGCCAATAAGTCGCGGTAAACGTTGTGTGCCACCTGCTCCAGGAATTATACCTAGCGATGTTTCAGTAAGGCCTAATTTTGTATGGACCGCTGCAACACGTAAATCACAAGCAAGAGCCAGTTCAAGCCCACCACCAAATGCAACACCATTTAACACGGCAATAACTGGTTGTGCCAACGCTTCTACTTTGGCAACTGTCACACCAATTAAGCGCACAATTTGTTTTACTTGGCGATCAGACATGCCTTTACGCTCTTTTAGATCTGCCCCAGCACAAAATGCCTTTTCGCCTGCCCCCGTTAGCAATACAACACGCACTGTCGGGTCTCCGTTTACTTTATCAAGCGTAGCTCCAAGTTCATTCAATAACTGCACAGACATTGCATTTGCTGCTTCAGGTCTCGATAACGTGATGAGTCCTATATTACCAGCTAACAATTCAAAACGAACAAGTTGTGTCATAAAACATTAGCTCTCCCTTCATTGCGGACAATTGCCATTTGTCTGGACGCCACTGTTTTTCCTAGTTTTTGTTCTATAAAATTCGCAGCTTCTAACAACAACTTCATGTCAACTCCAGTTTCTATACCCATCCCATCTAATAGATACAATAAATCTTCCGTGGCAACATTGCCTGATGCCCCTTTTGCATATGGACATCCACCTAGACCACCTAGTGCACTATCAAATTTTGTCATTCCCATTTCTAAGGATTTCATGATATTCGCAAGTGCTGTACCACGCGTATCGTGAAAATGCATCGCAAATTTTTCTGTTGGATACCTTTTTAAAAGCTCTTCTAAAAGAGACTCTACCTGTGTTGGCACACCAACGCCGATTGTATCGCCTAGCGAAATTTCATCAACGCCCATTTCTAGTAATTTATCTGTTACTCGTAAAACCTTTTCTGGCTGTATGTAGCCTTCATATGGGCAACCGATTACCGTCGAAATATAACCACGCACGTTTTTGTTCTCTGACTTTGCCCCTGTTACTACTTCCTGTAATATAGGAAATGTTTCAGCAATCGTTTTATTAATATTATTTTGATTATGGCTTTCACTTGCAGACATAAAGACGTTCACTTCATCAATATCTGCCTGCAATGCACGTTCTAAGCCACGCATATTCGGAACGAGTGCTGCATATGTGATATCTTTTTCTCGCTTGATGGCTTGCAGTACCTCCACCGCATCCGCCAACTGAGGAATCCATTTTGGATGGACAAACGATGTTACCTCAATATAATTTAGTCCCGTCTGACTAAGTAAATTCACTAGCTGAATTTTATCTGCAGTAGCAATGTGTATTTTTTCATTTTGCAGACCATCACGGGGGCCAACTTCCTTTAACGTTACATGTTTTGGTAGTTGCATATAGATGCCTCCTTACTCGATTTCTAAAATATCGTCATCTACGTTAATGAAATCTCCCTCATTGGCAATAATTTTTGTCACAACGCCGTCTTCCTCTGCAGCAATGGGAATCTCCATTTTCATTGATTCTAAA
Source organism: Lysinibacillus sp. NPDC048646 (assembly GCF_050272295.1). NCBI lineage: Bacteria > Bacillati > Bacillota > Bacilli > Caryophanales > Bacillaceae > Lysinibacillus > Lysinibacillus sp. NPDC048646. The sequence continues at coordinate 136,381 of NZ_JBNNLZ010000004.1, read as the reverse complement.
ATTACTACGTCTTGCCCTGCTGTCACTTTTTCGCCTTCTGCTACAACGATTTTCCATACTGTTCCTGCCATACTCGCTTTTACCATTGTCATCATAAATCCCTCCAAATAGTTGATAGTGAACGGGCTATCCTAGATTAATAACTCAATCGTGGCTGTTCTCCATTCTTTGTTTCATCTTTTGTTGTTCGCGCTGCCGCACACACCGCATGATCCTCTGCCCTGCAGTTAATCTTCATGTGTATGCGACTCGGCACAAATGCTGTAAAGAAAGCACTAATATATTTTTATGCTGTAAAAACTTGTTTCGATATTTCTGGCGTACATGCAAGCATACTTATTTTGTTTCTGTTAACTGCGGTAAATAATATTCCTCGACGAACTTAGTCGTTGTATGTCCTTTTAAAAACTGCTCATGGGTTACAGTTTTTAAAAGCATCGAAATATTGGTTTGAATGCCTTCTACTTTGTATGCCTTAAGTGCTTGGATCAGTCGTTCACATGCAATCGCGCGCGTATCACCCCATACGACTAATTTACTTATCATTGGATCATAAAACGGTGTCACCATTGAGCCAGTTTCTACTCCGCATTCATGACGAATACCTTCTCCAGTAGGTAATTCTAGAGCTGTAATCATACCTGGGGACGGAAAGAATGTCGTTGGGTTTTCTGCATAAATTCGCACTTCTATCGCATGTCCCTGTTTTTGAATGCTATCACGTGTAAATGTTAATGGCTGCTGAGCCGCTACTTTTAATTGTTCCTCTACAAGGTCTAGTTTCGTGATCTCTTCTGTCACGGGATGTTCAACTTGTAAGCGTGTATTCATCTCTAAAAAATAGAAATTTTGCTCTGCATCTACTAAATATTCAATCGTTCCGGCATTCACATAACCTATATGTTTGACTGCCTGAATAGAAGCATCTAACATTCGTAACCGTGTTTCTTCTGTGATGAATGGAGATGGTGCCTCCTCCACTACTTTTTGATTACGTCGTTGAATCGAGCACTCACGTTCGAATAACGGGACAACATTGCCAGCATGATCAGCAATAATTTGTACTTCTACATGGTGGGGATTAGCGATAAATCGTTCCATATACATCGTGCCATCACCAAAAAATGATTGTGCACGTTTTTGGTTACCTTCAAAGGCTTTCGCTAGCTTCTCGTCATCTTCCACGAGCTGCATACCAATGCCACCGCCTCCAGCAGAAGCTTTCAACATAATGGGATATCCTAGACGGGAAGCGATTTCAATAGCTTCAGCACTATCCCTCACTGCTGTTTCTACACCTTCAACAATCGGTACACCTGCAGCTTTCATGGTCTTTCTAGCTTCTAATTTACTGCCCATTGAAGCAATAACATCTGCGCTCGGTCCAATAAAGACTAAACCTTCTTCCGTACAGCGCCTAGCAAAATTAGCGTTTTCCGATAATAAGCCGTAACCTGGATGGATTGCATCAGCACCGCTTTCCTTTGCCACTTCAAGAATACGCTCCATATTTAAATAACTTTGTGCAACTGGTGGCTTTCCGATACAATATGCTTCGTCTGCCTCCCTAACATGTAAGCCTTCAGCGTCAGCCTCAGAATAAACGGCAACGGTCTGAATTTTCAGTCGTTTACATGTTCTAATAATGCGTCTAGCTATTTCACCACGATTGGCAATTAAAATTTTCTCGAACATTTCCCTGTCCTCCTCTTACTTTACCGTCGCAACAAAGCCTTCACGTAATTTAAATTTCTGAACTTTTCCTGATGCCGTCATTGGATAGCTCTCGATAAAGAAAATATACTTTGGAATTTTATGTCTTGAAATTTTATCTCTGCAAAAATCTCGAATTTCTTCTTCTGTTGCCTGTTCGTCTTCTTTTAAAATAATCCAGGCTGCGGCTTCCTCTCCATAAACTGGATCAGGAACACCCGCGACTTGCACATCAGAAATTTTTGGATGCGTGTAAAGAAACTCCTCAATTTCTCGTGGATATAAATTTTCGCCGCCACGAATAATCATGTCCTTCAAACGACCGGTTACTCGAATATAACCTGCATCGTCCTTCGTCGCCAAATCTCCTGTGTGAAGCCATCCATCTTGATCGATGGCAACTTTAGTTTCTTCAGGATTTTTGTAGTATCCTTTCATCACATGATATCCTCTTGTACATAGTTCACCTTGCTCATTTGGAGCCGCTTCCTCATCTGTACCAGGAACCACGATTTTTACTTCTAGATTTGGTAATGCACGGCCAACGGTCTCGACTTTTAAATCGAAAGGATCATCTGCTCTCGTTTGTGTAATAACTGGTGAAGATTCTGTTTGCCCATAGCAGATAGTCACATCTGTCATACCCATTTTGTCGATAACAGCTTTCATCACTTCGATTGGACAGTTAGAACCTGCCATTACACCTGTACGTAGTGACGATAACTCATATGACAAAAAATTCGGTAAATTCAATTCACTAATAAACATTGTTGGTACGCCATGTAGCGCTGTACATTTTTCTTGCTCAACTGTTCGTAACACTTCCGCAGGTGAGAATTCCTGCACCGGTACCATTGTTCCTCCACTTGTTGTAATCGCTAATGTACCAATGACACAACCAAAGCAATGGAAAAAAGGAACAGGTATACATAAACGATCTTCGTATGTTAATCGCATACATTCGGCAATATTTAACGCATTATTCACTAAGTTATAATGTGTTAACATGACACCCTTTGGAAAACCAGTAGTCCCCGACGTATATTGAATATTAATGACATCATCATAATGTAGCAATTGCTGTCTTTGTTCTAACTGTTTCTCCGTTACTTGTTCTGCAGCGGTTAATACATCTGACCAGTTGTGCACACCTGGATATTTGGTGTTACCAATTAAAATAACATTTTTCAATAAAGGGAGACGCTTCGATTGCAAATTACCTGGTTCACAATGTTCTAGCTCCGGACATAACTCTTGTAGTGTATTCATAAATGAATGGTCTCGAAAATTTTCAATTAAAATAATCGTTTTTGCATCTGATTGCTTTAATAAGTATTCTAATTCATGCGCACGATAATTTGTGTTTACAGTAACGATTGGTGCACCCATTTTCCCTGTACCAAACTGCAACTGCACCCATTCTGGTACATTTGTCGTCCATACAGCAATATGGTCTCCTTTTTCAATTCCAAGAGACATTAACCCTCTAGCAACTAAACGACTTTGGTGATTGAGCTCCTCATAAGTCATTCGCAAATCCCTATCTGCATACACAAGCGCTTCACGTTTAGGATACTTTTCAGTTTGTTCATCTAGCAACTGACCAATGGTTTGATACACAAGCTCTGCCATGAAAATCCTCCTTATATGTGCTATTTACTTATTAACAGCCAATTTGACGAGCAATAACGAGTCTTTGAATTTCCGATGTACCTTCTCCAATTTCCATTAACTTAATGTCACGTAAATGACGCTCTACGTCATATTCTTTCATATATCCTGAACCACCGTGAATTTGAATAGCTTGATTGCAAGTACGGAAGCCCATTTCAGAAGCAAATAATTTTGCCATCGCGGCCTCTTTACCAAATGGTTTCTTCTGATCCTTAAGCCACGCTGCCTTATGTACTAATGTACGTGCAAGCTCTATTTCCATTGCCATGTCAGCTAATTTAAACTGTATTGCTTGTAATTTTGAGATAGGTGCACCAAATTGCTCGCGTTCTTTTGCGAATTGCAATGCTTTTTCATATGCTGCCTGCGCAATCCCTACTGATAACGCTGCAATCGAAATTCGACCACCATCTAAAGTGTTTAAAAATTGACCAAAACCACGTTTTTCATCACCTAATAAATTTGTTCTTGGTACACGTACGTTTTGCAATACAATCTCACATGTATTTGAACCACGTACACCCATTTTGTCGTAATTACAGTTGATTGTTACACCAGGCGTATTAGCTGGGACGATAATGGACGAGATAATTTTTTTCCCATCTTCACGTTTACCCGTTACTGCTGTAACGATAATTTGACGTGCGTGACCTGCATTCGTAATCCAACATTTTTCACCGTTAATGACATAATCATCACCATCAATCACCGCTGTTGTACGTGTGCCACCTGCATCAGAGCCTGCATTGGGCTCGGTTAAACCGAATGCGCCCAGTGTTTCACCTTTCGCTAATGGAACAAGCCACTCACGTTTTTGCTCCTCTGTTCCAAAATTATAAATTGGTGAAGCACCTAAACTAACTGCTGCTGCATAACTTAAACCTGTCCCCCCACACGCGCGGCCAATTTCTTCAACAGCAATTGCATAGGAGACCGTATCCCCACCTGAACCACCGTATTCTTCTGGAAACGGGATACCCAATAAGCCTAGTTCTGCCATTTTTTCAAAGCTTTCTATTCTCATTGTTGATGTTTCGTCTACTTCACGCGCATAAGGTTTAATTTCTTTCTCTGCAAAATCACGAACCATGTCTCGAATCATCACTTGCTCTTTTGTTAGTTCAAAATTCATCTCAAGTTCCCCCTAATTTTAAATTCGCCATAGCGGATTTTGTTCAGACGACAGTTGCTCAAAACTAAACCGACTAGTCGGTTTGTATTACTGATTAATAAAACCAGTCTCTGTAGCTGGCTTCACCATTACCATAAATTGAATTGCTTCTTCCATAGCTTGTTCCGTGACAATCGCACGTAATATCATATCCGTAAAGACTTCCGTAATTTCCTCCATTGTCAATGGTCCTGTTTGTTTAAACCATTTATATGTCCAGTTAATCATCCCAACAATAGCCATTGTTACAATCGTACACGGCAGTTCCGAACGAAAATCTTTTGTCTCCTGGCCCTCAGCAATAACTCTTTGTAAAATATCGCGATATTGGTCACGCTTTTTATGAATAAGCACGCTATATTCTTCTGGCAATGAACGGCTTTCTTCATAAAATACCGTTATATGCGCCTGATACACATCAAACACCTGTGTCAGGGTTTGTACCATTGCACATAAACGTGTAATCGGTGTGTTGTATTGATCGTAAGCTTCCTGTGATTGCTTGATAACATAGGAAATAAATACATCATGAATTTCATACAGCAATTCATCTTTTGATTTGAAATTATGATAAAATCCACCTTTTGATGCACCAATATATTCGACAATTCGATCGACAGTTACACTGTGATAGCCATCTTGCTGAAACAATACTAGGGAAGCGTCTACAATTCGTTGTTTTAACGTTTTCTTTACCATAGGCTTCTATCATCCCTCTTTATGACTCTACTCAATCACTCCCTATAATCAGGAAATAAGCACTTTACTTACTTTACCTAATTATAAAAATACTATGACATCATTAATATAGCATTCGCAAAAATGGGTGTCTAGCATTTTTTAAGAAATTAAAAGTAATTACGAGAATTTACTTTACTTGAAACAGCAATACAGAATAATCACTTTGATTTTGTACAATACTTATCTTTGTATAACAACTCCCACTAGTGCAGTATAATTATTAAGTGATTATAACCACTTGCTTTGTCTAACTTGCTAATCATATACACTATGAATTCCTTCAGGGTTTAATGCATTAATTTTCGTAATAAAAGGGATTGTCTAAAAAGTAAATAGCCATCTTCCTATATGATAAAAATCCGCATCGCTCGTTTACGCTCTCCGCTGGGTCTCGTGCTCTTGCTTTCTCGCAGGAGTCTACAAGGATTTTTACCTTGATATCAAAAAAATAGCACACTAGGAATACTCCTAGCATACTATTTTCACTTTTGGGACAACCCTTTTATCTTTCTAGAATAGATTATTACGTTTTTGATACACGATTTCTAGTTATCATCCTTAAATTTCTATGCTCTTATTGTTTTATGCACTTGTAGCTACTTTTCGTATCCATGCGATAATGACCGCAATGATTAACGCGAATCCTAAATAACCCATTGTTGAATACACTTTACCAACTAATGTTGTAAACCCAACTAAACTCGCTGCAAATCCTAGTAAACCAATTAAGACAATACTCGGTTTAAAATATTTATGTTCCGGTGCTACAAAACGGACCGTAAATGCATAAAACATGCCAACAGCGGTGTTGTACATCATGCCTAACAATGCGATTGACATGAGTACGCCAACAAATGGGTGGATTTGTTTGGCCAGTTCTAATGTTGGCATCGCTACACCATCCACAACATCCAATTTCACGAACATTGCGATATTAATAAGCAATATTAATCCACCGAGCATGAGTCCACCAAGTAGCCCACCTAATCCCGCCACTTTGCGGTCTTTCAGTGTACCACCCATAACAATTAACATAGCTGCACCAGCTGCTATATTGTATGACACATACAAAAGGGCACCCATAAACCAGTTCGGCGCAGCAGATGCTTGCTCCCTAGCGATCACTTCCTGCTGTGCAATCGTCAAATCCATCGTAAAAATTGAGTAGACTAATATTATAAAGATAATGCCCATTAAATAAGGCGTTACTAACGCTATTATATTAATAATATTTTTCACATTTAATAACAATGTTAAAATAGTAAGAATCACCATTATAATACTACCGACCATCGGGTTTATTCCGAACATTTGATGGAATGTAGAACCTGAGCCAGCAAACATTACTACAGCTACGCCAAATAAAAAGAAAGTAATTAAGACATCTAAGATAGCCCCAATATAGCGTCCACCAATATGATAAATCACTGCCTTATGCGAAGTCGTTTGTAAATCCGTACCAAGTTGCGCTAAACTCATCCCTAAAAATGCAAATGCAATTGTTGCAACAATCGCCCCTGCAATACCGTACAAGCCAAAACTTGTAAAGTATTGCATGATTTCTTGACCTGATGCAAACCCAGCTCCTACGATTAACCCAACAAATGCACCGCCTATTTGCCAACTTTTTTTCATGAAACACCTACTTATCAATTATTTATAAGTTTTTTGTGCTACGGTAAATGAATTGATTGTGTCCACATTTACGTCAAAGCCGATTCCTGCTTTTTGAGGCACTTGAATGTAACCGTCTTGTGCAACGACCTCTGGTTCGATGACATCCTTTTCCCAATAACGATTTGAACCTGCAGTATCACCTGGTAAGATGAAATTTGATAGAGTTGTTAAGGCTACATTATGAGCTCGTCCTATTCCTGACTCAAGCATGCCGCCACACCAAACTGGGATATTATTCGCTTCACAGTAATCATGAATTTTTTTCGCTTCTGTTAAGCCACCAACACGACCAATTTTAATGTTAATGATGCGTGTACTACCTAACTCCACTGCTTTTCGTGCGTCTTCTAATGAATGAATACTTTCATCTAAGCAAATTGATGTATCGATTAGCTCTTGCAATTTCGCATGGTCGATAATATCATCTGACGCTAGCGGTTGCTCAATCATCGTTAAATGAAAGGCATCAAGCTGCTTTAACGTGTCCGCATCGTCTAGGCTATATGCAGAGTTTGCATCGGCCATAAATGCTACATCAGGAAATGTTTCACGCAATGTACGCATCACTTCTACATCCCAACCTGGCTTTATTTTAATCTTCATACGTTTATAGCCTTCTTTTACATAACCGTCTACTAAGCCAACTAAATCCTCCATTGATTTTTGAATGCCAATACTGATACCAACTTCAATTTTATCCTTTTTGCCACCAAGCGCTGCGGCTAATGATTGATTCGTTTGCTGTGCATAAATATCCCAAATCGCACCTTCTAACGTTGACTTTGCCATATTATTCTTGCGAATTGGCATGAAGAGTTCGTTGACTTCATCAGGATGACTAATTTCTTTATGCAAAATTAGTGGAATTAAGAAATCCTCTAGCATATGCCAGTTCGTTTGTAGCGTTTCTTCGTTGTACCATGGTGAATGGAATGCAACTGATTCACCCCAGCCAATAGTACCTGATTCATCTTTTGCTTCTAAAACTAAAAAGTCCCTATCGTCGAACGTACCAAAACTTGTTGTAAATGGTGCTTTTAATTTCATCTTTAGATGGCGAACTGTAATTTCAGTAATTTTCATGTTAGTTAGCTCCTTCCAAGCCTAATGTTGCTAATTTTACGAGTACATACTCGTTATAGTTTTCCTGTTGCTGTAATTGAACTGCCGTATAACCTTGCACAAATAAACTTTGTATCAATTGGCGAGTTTTCAAGCGCCAATCCAATGCCAATGCAGGGTCTAGTGCCTTTAACGTTTGAAAATCCCTCGGTACCGGTAATGTGTACACCTCTTTATTAAAGATGGAATTTTCAGATATTTTTAGATATGGTAATCCTTGCTCATTGAGCGTACAACTTGCTACATTTACAGCGGTAGTTGCATCAATGGCAACATCGTTCACTACGTAGTCAGATGTTAAATACCAGCTCACCTCAAAACGATCAGAAGGTAATCCCTTATTTAAGCCATCCTGCATTTCACCGTAGCAATTTTCTACATATGTGTGGCAAATACCATTTAACTTTGACAGATTGAGATAACCGTTGCGTGTTTCCAGCGGGTCAAATGTCCACACCATTAAATCATAGCCTCGCTCAACTGCAATAGCTTGTTGAGCTTGTTTTAATGATTCTCCAATTCCTTGTGAACGATAATGCTCATCAATACCTAACATATGAGAACATAGATAACTTTTACCCTCTCGGAAACCAGCAAATCCATAGCTATAACCAACTAATTTGTCACCATCATAAGCTCCAACCACGATACCACCGTTTTTCACCGCAGTTAATGTTTGATGAATTGGAATTGGTGGCATACGCCACACGTCATATTCAAGTTGTTGTACCTGCTCTAGTTGTTCGATTGTTTTCACTTCACGAATATCAATCATTCAAATCGCTTCTTTCCTATTCTTTTATCCCGTACTGACAGGCGATAGCTCTCTCTAAACAATAAATTAGCGATAAATTAAGCGCCTGCAAGTACCAGCTTAGTTTTTAATGCCAATAAGTGATGATTTCTTCAGTGTCGTTGTCGGGAATGAAAGTTGAACTAAAGCACGCTTTTCATTGCCTCGATATATCCCTGCAAGCTGCATCTTATAACGCACGTAAAATTGCTCTTGTGATAATACCTACACCTGTTATGAGTCGTTCTCTATTAAATGTCATTTTCGGATGATGTAGTCCTGGCGTAACACCACAACCAAGTCCTAGCATCGTTGCTTTGAGTTTTTGCTTTTCATACGTATAAAAATGAAAGTCTTCTCCACCTGGTGTAACAACCGGTGATGCGCACGCTACATCCCCAACCACATCAATAATTGCTGCACGCATATGTTCTAATGCCTCATCATTCACTAATGCAGCAACAATATGTGCATTCACTTGCAGTTCAATCTTCGCACAATACATTGCTTCCACTGATGCCTTTACACGTTCAATACCTTCTGTTAACGCATGCATCACTTCATTCGTTTGTGCACGTGCATCAATACTAAATGTTGCTTTTCCAGGAATAATATTAGCGGAAGTACCTCCTGCATTAAATTGCGTCATTTTAGCCGAGGCTGATACATTCGGATCTGTCCAAATTTTTTGTAGACCCTCTACAATCGCTGCCCCTACCTCAATCGCATTAATGCCAAGTTCAGGTCGTGCACCATGTGCCTCTTCTCCGATAATCGTACCCGTGAAAAGCTTCGCCGCGCCATGATATAACGCTGGTGCATACGTTCCATCTTGTAATTCTTTCAGTGGACGAACATGAACGCCGAATAAGTAGTCCAAGTCATCAATAACTCCTTTTTCGACTAGTGCACGAGCACCCTCTGCCTTTTCTTCCGCTGGTTGAAAGAGAATGCGCACTGCACCAGAAAGTGTTGATTCCATATCCTTTAAAAGGAATGCCGTTCCAATAGCCATGGTCATATGGCCATCATGACCACAAGAATGATTTGCCTTGAAAACACCGTCCACTTCTTGCCAAAGCGCATCGATATCCGTTCGAAAGCCTACCCTTGGTGTTCCTTTACCAATATCAACATAAAGACCCGTCATATCGTCGAACATTTGTGGTTCCATATTGGCTTCCCTCAGTAAATTTGCAATGTATTGCGTCGTTTGCTGTTCCTGCCAACTAATTTCTGCATGTTCATGTAAATGTAAAAAAATTTCAGCCAGTCTTGGTTGTAAGCTTTGTAAAACCTCGTTCATCCTATTCAACTCCATCGATTTGCAATAAAGCTATTTTGAAAATCATCATATTTTACACGTTGACTTTCATAATACTCATGATCCTGCGCTGTCATCCCAGCAATTAGCGTATTCAAAAATGAGATAAGTGCTGGCATAGCGTCAATCGTCGACATTTCTTGTTGCTCATTTGCAAACGTAATTGTTGCATACTGCGCAATAGGTGCTACTGGTGAATCTGTTATACCGATAATTTCGCAATTTGTCCCTTGAATTTCTGCTGCTAATTGAATCGGTTCTTTAAAATAGCGATGAAACGATAGAATTATAACCACAGAATCTTCATCAATTTCTTGTAAAGCTCTAGCAATGTCGTTCGTTTCCAATCCCATAAGTACTACATTCGGACGTAATAAATTCAGCGTGAAGTATAACCATTTTGCAGCTAAATTCGAAGAACCGTAACCAATAATGTAAATCTTCTTCTTTGTATGCAGTATCACGGAAGCGCGGTTAAAATCTTTATCATTAATATTTGCTGCAACATTTAAAATCCGCGATGCATCTCTTTCCATTGTTTGCTCATAAAAACGAGGATTTTCAAAAAGTGCTTGCTTCGATTCCAAATAATTTTGCAAACTACTACTATTGCCCTCATTGAATAAGTGCATCGTTACCTCTCGCTGTAATTGTGCATATCCCGATAATCCAATTGCATAGCAAAATCGAATAACTGTCGTTTCGCTAACACCTGCTTGCTCCCCAACATTCGTAGCTGAATGCATACCAACATACTGCAAATTTTTTAGCATAAAGATCGCCACTTTTTGTTGGCTTTTTGAAAGTTTATGAAATTTTTCTTGAATGATATCTTGTATTGACCTATTGTCCAACAAATTGAAGCGCACCCTTTTTTCATTTATTTTTCTGAAGTCTAAACTTCATTTTTCATGTACATAGCCTAGCATAGTTTTTTTCACAATTCAATATCTTTTCTGAAATTTCTGTTTTTTACAAAAACTTATTAAGGTAATCGGAATACGAAAGATAATAAAGTTCTTTCATGGGAGCTCAATAAGAAATGCTTATTAAGATTTTCTTGTTTGTTCTGAAGGTTTGAAATAAAGATTGATTAATAAGATGCTACAAAAGGTAGTTTTAGTACCAAGAAAAAACCTCACTTTGATCAAAGTGAGGTTTTGATTATTTAAGTAACGTTTGTTTTTTATAAAAAAGATTGATTAGAAATACGATTTCCGCGACAGCACCACGTTCGACACAAAACTCTAAAGCGTAAGCTGTATCAATACTAACTCCAGTATAGATATTTCACTCCAATTAACAATGTGATGTTAACGGCAACATAAAGTTACCCTTCAGCAATGACTTTTTCGTTAAGACGAATAAAGTATCATCATCATTTGGCATAATGGTTGCTGTCATGCCCTCGATTGTAAAATCAGGTGTGAAATAGAATACCACCTTTTTCGTTGTTTCCTTCACAATGCTTGCTAATACAGCTTCAACATTTAGTGCATTTAGCGAAATGATATCGAAAATATGCAGAGTATCTTCTTCCTCCATTAGCACAATCGTTTCTAAATCTTCCATATAGAAAATGGCTTCATGAAATACTACTGTGAAATAAAACATTAATAAACTTTCATTATCGCAACATCTAAAGTACATGGCGTTTCTTCGCAAATTTTTCAAGTAATGCAAGATCATTTTCAATAGTAAGCTGCTTTACTTTCACATCCAAATTCTTTTGAATTGAGCTTTTTGCTAAGTCTAAGCTAAACTCACTTTCAATTAGACGTGTAAAGCCGAACTTCGGGTAAAAATCCAATACAGTATCATTCGCAAATAGATACATGAAATCACAGGTATTTTCGTGTTCTTTCATAATATGTTGCATTAATTGCTTAGCCAAACCTTGATTGCGATAATTTTCATCTGTCATTACTGTAAACGGTTGAACTTTATTTCAAATCAACATCTTAACCATTTAATCAAACTTCATCCCTTTTAATAAATCCGCAAAGGCGTTATTAATAGGCTCTTCTTCTTTGTTCTGCTGTTTCATATAGTTTTGTACAGATCGCTTATCTACTTTACCGCCGCCTTCTTTTTTACGGCGGGCTTCGAATGCAGATAATTTCTCGCGGTGGCCACATTTACATACAAAAATTTGACCATCGCCTTCACCACGTAATTCTAGCTTTTTCTTACATTGTGGGCAGCGAGCGTTTGTGACACGTGCTACGTTTTTACGGTGACCACATTCACGATCTTGGCACACAAGCATTTTGCCTTTTTTCCCGTTCACTTCAAGCATTGGCTTACCGCAATCCGGACAAGACTTTGTTGAGATATTGTCATGCTTGTACTTCTTATCACTTGCTTTAATAGTTGAAACGATTTCTTTTGTGTGGTTTTTCATTTCATTGATGAATACTTCTTTTTTCAGCTTGCCTGTTGCAATTTGTTCAAGCTTTTGCTCCCATTGTGCAGTTGTTTTAGGAGACTTTAATGCTTCTGGTACTAAATCAAGCAGCTGGCGACCTTTTGATGTGATATGAATATCTTTACCACGCTTTTCAATCAAGAATGAATTAAATAGCTTTTCGATAATATCTGCGCGAGTTGCAACCGTACCAAGTCCACCAGTAGATTTTAATGTGTCTGCCAGTTGTTTATCGCTTGTTTCCATATATTTCACAGGATTTTCCATGGCCGTTAGTAAAGTCGCCTCATTGAAGCGTGCAGGTGGCTTTGTTTGGCCTGATGTTTGGGCGATTAATTTTGTTTTTAACGTATGCCCTTTTTCAAGGCGAGGCAGTATTTGCTCTTTTACATCTTCGCCTTGGTCCTCATCATCAAATCGGTTTTCGTATACTTCCTTCCAACCAGCGTTAATGATTGTTTTGCCTCGTGCAACGAATTTCTCATCGCCAATTGTTGCATTCAAAGTTAGCTGTTCGTATTCAAAAGCAGGGAAAAGAACGGCTAAGAAACGCTTCACAACTAGGTCATAGATTTTACGCTCCTTATCGGTCATAGCAGATAAATTTACATAACCTTCAGTTGGAATGATGGCGTGGTGATCGGATACCTTGCTATCGTCTACAAACGATTTAGAAGCCTTTATCGGTTTGTTTAAGACTTTATTTGTTAAAGAACGATATTCTCCGAACCCACACGCTTTCAAACGCTCAGGAAGGGTACTAACGATATCGGATGAGATATAACGTGAATCTGTACGAGGATACGTTAATACTTTGTGCTGCTCATACAGTTTTTGCATAATGTTCAACGTTTCTTTTGCAGAATAGCCAAAGATTTTATTCGCATCACGTTGTAGCTCTGTTAAATCATAAAGACCAGGGGAAAACGTCTTTTTAGGCTTGCGATCAATGTCAGTTACAACAGCATCCTTGTTGCCAAGCTTTTTAACGATTGCATCGACTTTTTCTTTCTCGAAGCTGCGGCTATTACCGTTCTTATCTTGCCAAGTTAGTTTTAGTTTATCAGCTGTTTGTGCTTCAATACCATAATATGTTTGTGGCTTGAAGTGCTTAATTTCATCTTCCCTTTTTGCGATGATTGCTACTACGGGTGTTTGAACTCGCCCTGTATTTAATTGGGCATTATGTTTTGTGGAAAGTGCGCGACTTGAATTCAGCCCTAAGTACCAGTCTGCTTCGCTACGTGCTACAGCTGCATGATATAAATTTTCATATGCTTTACCTGGTTTTAAATTTGCAAAGCCTTCTTTAATTGCTTTATCTGTAACAGATGAAATCCATAAACGTTTAATTGGTTTATTCACTTTCGCACGATCAATAATCCATCGCGCCACAAGTTCGCCTTCACGACCAGCATCCGTGGCAATGATAATTTCATTAACATCTCCGCGAGTCAATTGAGATTTTACTGCGTTATATTGCTTGCTCGTTTGTTTAATTGTTGTCAATTTCAGACGCTCTGGTAGCATCGGTAAATCTTCTAGCTTCCATTGTTTATATTTTTCATCGTAGCTTTCTGGGTCCGCTAATGTTACTAAATGCCCTAACGCCCACGTCACGATATATTTGTCGCCTTCTAAAAAGCCATTTCCTTTTTTATTACACTTCAATACATTCGCAATATCGCGTGCTACTGAAGGTTTTTCTGCTAATACTAAACTTTTAGCCATGTAAAACACCCTTTCGTAAATCCTTAAGTTTAATATAGCATAGATAATTTAAATAAATCTGGCTTCATCATTCTTCTAAAAAAAGTTTAATTATTGTTAAATTATGTAATTCGACTGAAGGGAGTTAGAAAATGTCTTCTAGGTATAGTATTTTAAAACCTATGAGTATAGAAGAACTAGAATATTTAACTATCGAGATGTGCCATTGCTTTTCACCAATATACTCTTCAAATATTAGAAAAGAATTAGGCTTACCCTTTAATGAAAAAGAAACTATTGAGTTTGCTGTAAACAAAAAGAATCCATTTTGAAAAAGATTAATCAAGATGGGTTCTTTCGTTTTGTTGCTGTATTTAGTTTTTATAATAAAGATTGATCAAGTTAATTACCAGTAGTCCCTATATGAAAACCGACTAAATAATTATTTCATCTGCATTTTTCTGTAAATAGATATAAATTTTTAAAATTTCGTATGCCTATAATATAAAATAGCCTAATTGAATCTTATTGTCCAATACGGTTAAACAGACTATTTAATGCCTATTATCGAATCTAATTAATGCTTATTACATTTTAAAATTAATGAATCTAATCTCTAAATGAATCAGGTTTCTAATTATACCATTTACCTAATTACAGATGACTTCCACCAGTTACATCCATATTATGCCCAGTAATAAAACTCGCTTTTTCACTTGCTAGAAATGAAACAACATTTGCGATTTCTTCTGGTTTGCCTTCTCTTTTTAAAGCACTCATATTCTTTGCATTTTCTTGTCCTTCTTCTGTATGCAGCCAGTCAGCAGTTGAATCCGTATCAATGATTCCAGGCATTATGGAATTAATAGTAATTCCTTTTTCACCCAATTCCTTTGCTAATGTAAACGTCATTGTATTAATTGCGCCTTTTGTCATACTGTATACCATCATATGTGGAAATGCGATACGTGTCACACCTGATGATAGATTTATAATCCTACCATTGGATTCAATAAATTCGATTAAAGATTGTGTGATAAAATATGGTGCTTTAACATTTGCATTGAATAGCCGATCGAACTCATCATAGCCCACTTCTCCAAATCCATTTGATGTAGCATGTCCGGCATTATGAACAATTGTATGCAATGATACATTGATATCTTGGATTATCAATTTTTTGACTTTCCCTATAAATTCTTTAATCCCTTCACTGGAATCGAAATCACCTTGAATTAAATGTGCTTGTCTGCCAATTGATTCAATTTCTGCTTTGACTTGATTAGCTTTTTCAATATTTTGATTATAATGTAATAACAAATTGAATCCATCATTTGCAAGTTGGATTGCGATTGCCTTTCCTATCCCTCTAGATGCTCCTGTTACCAATGCATAATTATTTTTTTTCATGTATTATACCTCCCTTTAAAGAGAGTGTAAGGGTTAACCTAAGGGGAAGGTCAATTACTTAATACGTAGACGGAAAAATAAATTCCGAAAGGCGTTTGGAGGAATATAGATAATCATCCGGGCTTAATATACGTTCATAAATATATGGTTCGGATAATTTTATTTTGTTATTTTTCATGATCTCATTTATTTTTAATACCGATTCTTCTTGATAAGGATCAATTTCATAGAAAAACTTTTGCGTTTGAAAACCAAAATAACTTGTGATTCCCAATTGATTCAATTCGTGACTTTCCAATTGTAAGGAGACACAAATAGGGTGAATTTTATTATCTATCAGTTTATATTTGATGATTTTTTCATTCTTTTTAACATTAAGTTCGCTAACTAATTCCTCGATGTTATTCAGCGCTAAACAGATATTTTCATTTGGCAATAATTCATATTCATATACGAACAATGATTCTAAATACTCTTTTTGTACTTCATTATTTGAAATCATAATTGCTGGATTCAGGTCTCTTAATTTGTTTATTGTTTGCTTTGCATCTTTTATCTTATTCATTTCCAATTGAAGCTTTTCTTCTATTAAATTATTTATTTCATAATCTGATAACATTCTATGGATGATTTTGCTGATTTCATTTAAGCCAAATCCTGCTTGTTTTAATAAATTAATTCGTTTAGCAGTTAGTAACTGATTCTTGTCATAATATCGATAATCATTATTTGGATGAATAAACGCAGGATTCAAAATATTATGTTCATCATACAGATACAAAGCTTTTCGTGATAAGCCAGTCAACTTGCTAAAATCCTTTATCAGAAGCAAATTATTATTCACTAATGAATCACCTACTACCAATTTTATTTAGATTTATAATATATATTATAGAATTTAAGGTCAATTTATTAAAACGTGGATCCTCCACTAGTGATGTGTAGTGACAGTAATGTTGTTTCATCTCTAAGTTTAAACAGATATAACACCGGTCAGAAATGGAACGTGTTCAAAAATAGTTGTTTAATTACATAATCCTATACTTATTTTTCGTAAATCAAATACCAATAAAATCTCTTAGATTACAAAAAAGTGCTTATGGCACTTCAAAGTGCGTACTTCTCAAGTGGGGTGCCTTGATGCAAAATAACAGTGAACAAAGCAGATTATAAAAGGAGCAAAAAACATTGAATAATGAATCTCAATCAACTCGCAAAGTCGCCTTAGTTGTAGGCGCAAATGGTGTCATCGGTCGCAACCTCATTGATCACCTAATTACTCTCCCTGATTGGGACGTGATCGGCGTATCGCGTCGAGGCGGAGAATCTGTCGGCCGTGTCCGGTATGTGGCTGCGGATTTACTCAATATAGACGACACCCGGGAGAAGTTAAGTGATTTAACTGAGGTAACACACATTTTCTATGCCGCCTATCAGGACCGTCCAACTTGGGCTGAACTTGTTCCCCCTAATCTCACCATGCTAGTGAACACCGTAGAAGTGATCGAATCAGCCGCATCAGGCTTACAACATGTAAGTTTGATGCAGGGATACAAGGTATATGGCGCACATCTCGGCCCGTTCAAAACTCCGGCTCGTGAAACAGACGCTAACCATATGCCGCCCGAGTTCAATGTTGATCAGCAAGATTTCTTAGAACAAAGGCAAAAAGGTAAGGCTTGGACTTGGTCGGCGCTCCGTCCTTCTGTAGTCTGCGGCTTCTCGCTTGGAAATCCGATGAACCTCGCTATGGTTATTGCGATTTACGCCTCAATTTCGAAGGAGCTTGGACTTCCGCTACGATTTCCAGGCAAGCTGGGTGCTTACGATAGCCTCTTGGAAATGACAGATGCAGGACTACTTGCGAAAGCAACAGTATGGGCGGCGACTGAAGAGCGTTGTGCCAATCAGGCATTCAATATCACAAATGGTGATTTGTTCCGCTGGAATGAATTATGGCCGAAAATCGCACACTACTTCGGTTTGGAGACGGCGCCTCCGTTGCAGATGTCCCTAGACGTTGTCATGGCAGACAAGGAGCATCTTTGGAACGAAATGGTCGAGAAACATGGGCTTGCTCCACATTCCTATAAAGACGTATCTTCCTGGGGATTCGGTGATTTCGTGTTCTCTTGGGATTACGATTTCTTCGCTGACGGAACTAAGGCCCGTCGCTTAGGTTTTCACGAATTCGTCGATACCGAAGCAATGTTTATGAACATCTTTGATGACTTCCGCAAACGCAAAGTCATTCCCTAAACGGAAAGCCGACCTTGTATATTAGGTCGGCTTCTTATATGTCATATTCGTCTTTAAGCTGTGGATTGGCCAGAACAGTAGCCCTTCCCCCGTACTTTCTCTCTATATGCGAATCACCCCATCTACACATCAGATGCAGGATCTCCTTTAGGCTCCAGCCATAGTCTGTCAACTCATACTCTACTTTTGGTGGAACCTGATTATATGAAATACGTAAGATGACCCCTTCCTCTTGAAGCTCACGAAGTTGCTGCGTTAACATTTTTTGAGTAATTGCGGGTATCAAGTTTTTCAATTCACTGTTACGTTTCTTGCCAAATGTCAGATGAAAGAGGATTACAGGTTTCCATTTCCCTCCAATAACTTCCAAAGTTGCCTCTACCGCCGTGTTGTAAAATTTATAAGAATCCTCCATTACACACCCACCTTATTTTTCTTGAATATTCCAACACATCTCGCTGGTAAATATCATATGAATTGGATCCATTCAATGTCCGTCATTGACATTATAACTGCCACCTAAATATTGTGCTATCCTGCTCTCGTTAATTGAATAACTTATAGTAAGTTCACTTACAAATAACACCTTCACTTATTAAAGAAAATTGCCAGATTGTAGAATAACATAATAAGCATTTTTAAATCCTTTATTGTAAATGTAACAAACTATATTTGTCATTAAACGACTTTATTCTAAATCAAAATAAAGCTCTTTTTCTTCTGTTTTGTATTAGCCATCATTTCCCTCCAAAATAAAAACATCCGTTCGTTTATAAGCAAACGGATGTTAAACGTCCAATTTTCAAACAACTTTATTGTAGATTTGAAATAAAGTTTGATAAAAATGTCCTCAAACCACTAATAATAGGCAAATAAAATTTTGAAAAAAGTTTGATCAAAACGGATTTTTCACTAACAGATTTATGTTTAATCTTCATAAAAAAGTTTGATCATTTTAGCTACATTCCTTAACTAAAGCACCATATAGTTTAGTAATCTGATTTACTGATTAAATCTTCAATTTTCCATATTTAACTACATAGATATAGTTTTGGTTGCAACTGTTTGTTGAAATACCTGATCATGCTCAACAATAAGCATTGTGGGATTAAATCTTTGAATAAGCTCTTCAATCTGCATGCGCGAATAAATATCTATAAAATTTAACGGTTCATCCCAAATATATAAATGAGCTTTTTCACATAAACTTTTGGCGATAAGCAGCTTTTTCTTTTGTCCACCAGAATAATGAGATATATCTTTCTCAAATTGAATTCGCTCAAAATCCAACTTACGTAGGATGGATTTAAATAACGTTTCATCAATCTCATGCTCTTCAATAAAGTCTGATAACAGTCCCTTCAAATGAGAAGTATCTTGTTGAACATAGGAAATAACGAGGCCTGAACTTAAATTCATTGAGCCTGTATACTGTATCAGATTTCCTAGAATTAGTTTTAGGATACTACTTTTTCCGCTTCCATTCTTTCCATCAAGTACAATTCGGTCACCTTGTTCAACTTTAAAGCTAATTGGCTTATTTACTATTTGGTCATCGTACTTAACAGATACATCAGCCAAAACAATCAATTCATTTGACTTAAATTCCAATGGTTCTAATTTTAATTCCTCAGTTTTTTCCACATTTTTTAGCAGTTTTGACTTTTCCTCAATAGCTTTTTGTTGCCTTGATTCAAGGTTCTTAGCTCTCTTCATCATCTTTGCCGCTTTATGTCCTACAAAACCTTTGTCTAACTTAGAACCCGAATTCGTTGTCCCATTTTTGGAAGCTTCCACTTGATTAGACCAACTTGCTGAACGCTTTGAAGACTGTTTTAATCGCCCTATGTCTTTTTGTAAACGCTGATTGGTTGCCTCTTCGTGTTCCTGCTGTCTATCAAAATTTAACTTCCAAGAAGAATAGTTACCACTTTGAACTTCAATATTTGCCCTATTTATAGATAAGATATGGTCGACGCATCCATCTAAAAAGATTCTGTCATGCGAAATTAAAATAAACCCTTTTTTCTTCTGTAAATAATCAGAGACAACCTTTCGTGCATCAGTGTCTAGATGATTGGTTGGCTCATCAATTAATAGAAATTGACCCTCAGTCAAAAAAAGTGCAGCAAGCAACACCTTTGTTTGTTCTCCATTTGATAATGTTTTAAAAGGTCGGTACATAACCTCGGCATCAACATCTAGATAGGATATTTCACGAAGATATTCCCAATCTTCTGCTTGGGGGCAAATTTCTTCAAAGATTTCATACGTATACTTGTTTTTATCCGTAACTGGATAGGGGAAATAATTAAATTCTACCGAAGAAATGATTTTCCCACTATACTCATAATTCCCTAATAATAAATTAAAGAATGTTGTTTTACCTCGACCATTTCTACCGATAAACCCAAGTTTCCAATCCGTATCTATTTGAAAGTTTACACCTTCAAAAATATTGTCAAAGCTACCTGGATAAGAAAAAGTTAAGTCTTGAACTTTTATCATTGACATGATAATTCCTCCTTTGTATATCAACACTTTTTATTTTTTTACAAAGTCGGTACATCCATCTATTCTAAATTTCTCCGTATAAGTTTGATGGATATTAACGACTTATAAGGAGTATTACATGCGTAACAATAGTGTCTGAATCGGTCATTTTTCTCTCTCCTTTAGATTCAAGTTACAGAAAAAGATATCAATTTTTAACTATGAGAGAATAAAAAATCCTCCCAATTTGTAATTGGAAGGATTAGTCTTTCACATAAATGAAATAAGTTCTTATTTGCCATTGGAATCATGACAAATAAAGCGTAAACTGATTTATAAAAATAGACAGACTAACCCTATATTTTGAAGTTTGAAGTTATTCATTTCAAATAAAAATATAGATTAGTTAATCATTGTCCATCCATCAGTCCTCTCATAATTGTAATTTTATATTAACAAATTTTTTTACGAAATACAATTTTTAGGCTCATCACCAAAAGTTGTGGATGACATTTGTTAAAAAGTATGCCATGTATATAAGTTGATTGGAGTGGAGGCTGGGTGACTCCTTGGGGATTAGCGTCACAGATGAGACCCTGGAGCGAGCCCATTAGAGGAACGAAGGCTAAAAGTATCACATCCTGTGACTACGCCTTCGTGGCCAACATCCTGTAGCTGACGCTTCGCTTTCGCTACATAAAACATCTGTTGCCCCAAGCGGCTCATCGGACGCCCCCAGGAAAGCGCCCAGCCGGAACGGAAATCAACCACATGTTATGGTGATGAGCCAATTTTTAGCATCATCTTTACCTCAAATTACTGCTTATTGCTCTTTTGATAATTTCCATACAATTGACCACAAGCAGCATCTATATCAATTCCAAATTGACTTCTAATGGTCACATTAATACCTGATGATTTTAATTTTTTGTAAAAATTAACAACATGACCTTCATCAACTTCACTGAACCTTAAAGGAGAACTGACGGTTGGGTTATATTTGATTAAATTTACATGATATAAACGCCCTTCTTTATAACGACATTTTAATAGACTTACTACTTCTTTAGCATGGTCAATAGAATCATTTACACCAGGTAACATAATATAAGCAATATATACTTTTCTTGATGTTATTCGAATATGCTCATCTAATGTGTCCATAACATCTAATAATGGATACCTATCATTAATCGGCATCAACTTACTTCGCTGTTCATTAAAAGGAGAATGTAACGAAAACGTCAAATTGACTTGCGGATAATTCAGAGTCATTTTTTTTATACTTGGTATAATACCAATAGTTGAAATAGATAACCTACGAGGGCTTAAAGCAAACAGCGTAGGATCAGTGAGTACATCTAAGGCATCAAAAACTTGTACATTGGCTAGCGCTTCTCCCATCCCCATAAAAGAAATACTATCAATTGAGTGACCTTGTAAGTAAAAATAGAGGATTTGGTCGGTTATTTCATCTGAGGTCAAATTTCTTTTTAATCCAATGTCACCTGTTGCACAAAATTTACACCCAAAATTACATCCGCACTGAGAAGAAATACAAAATGATTCCCACCCAGCTTTATATTTCATATTTACTGTTTCTATTTTTTCATTTCCTGAAATTTCAAATAAGACTTTAGTGACTTGCTCAGAATGTTGTTCCTTTATAGGCGCAACATCTAAAATAGACGCTCCAAATTCCTTCACTAAAATTTCTCTTAACGATTTTGGAAGTACATTAATTTCGTTGAATTTATTTATTCTTTCTTTAAAAATGGCATTCAATAGTTGTTTCATTCTAAAATTAGGGTAATTATGTTCCCTTAAGAATTCTTTTATTCTTCTATACTTATTGTTTAGTTTTAATTGCATCTTTCTCATCCTTCCATAAGACTCTCTAGTTTTATAGGAGTAAATAGAAAGGAGTTGTCTATCCCTTAAGTTAAACATAAACGCAAAAAAAGCACCGATAGAATTATCGATGCATGCACAAATAAATAAACAAGGACCTAAGTCATTGCTTTGTTATTTATTTGCCATAGAGGCAAAGCGCCGATAACTGTTTTTGTATTGGTTGTCTAGCATAAAAAAGGACAGACTACTCCCTTTGTCCGCTAAATCATTTCCAATTTTTACATTTTTACCAAACAGAATTCTAAAAACAGTTAACATTGCTTGCACCTCCTTTTGCCAAATTTATTATTTAGTAATCTAACATAAAAGTGAATATATGTAAAGTGCAATTCGAGAATTATTGTAAAACTAACCTGCCTATATAGTTAAAGAAAAAAATACTGCAAAAAAGAAATCTTAATCGAACTTTGTTTTAAATGATCAATCTTTTTTATAAAACTACATTTAAGCTTTCGCATGGTAGAAACAGCATTACGTACCCCATCCAACTACAGGTAGGGTATTGTTTTAATGTTCTATACCCGATGAAAATTCACATGGAAGATTGCATATGAAAATAAATATGTTTGACCTTACATGGCTTATTTATCGAATTATAAATAAAAAAATAATTACTTTTTAATTCACGATGGCTCCTATTCTAATCCCGATTCATATGTTAAAGGAATGATTGTCAAAAATCTTACTTCAGATTTGCATACTCCAAGACCCCTAACATATATTGAATTGCCAGAATATTCTCTAAAATGGAAGGGGACAAAAAAATGCAAGCTCGACATTTTAGGCCACGGAATGTGATTATTATTGCAATTATTGTTGGTTCATCCCTATTAACCGGCCATGCCATTTATACAAACCTCATAGAGGTCCATACAACTGACACCATTACTGATAAAAAATCTGGCGTCTTTGTAAGTGAAATCATTGCACCAAAAACAAAAGAATGATACTTCAGTCAATGAGATTTACTTCTTTCCTCACAAATTATTAGTTGATCCAATCGGGCTTCTACGGTCAGTTTATTGACCATTTCGTGTACGCGTTCTCCTCTTTCCACTGAAGGTGAACGTCTTTCTGACCGTTCATGAAAATGAAAAAGCAGGGAATCACATAATTCGTGGTTCCCTGCTTTTTCATATATCTTATCCAAACTTGCTATTTCCCCTTGTTCAGTCGGCTGTATAAGTATTTTTGATTGTCTAGTATGCGTTTATCATTTGGTTTATATTTGCGCGCTGTTTCATTATGCTCATGTGCATTTTCATAGAGACCTAACCGATCATATAACATACTCAACTGCAAATGTGGCATCCACGTTGAATACGCTCGCTTATGGATACCTAATGTAGTTGAAGGTTGTTGTAATGCTTGTGAATACCAATAAATTGCTTCTTTATTTTTTAATTGCTCCATAAAAAAACGACCGATTCGACAACAAGTTTCAGGTCTTGGTCGATCATACAATAATGATTGTAAAACGGACTGAGTTGCTTGTGTTGAATCTTGTAAATGCTGATAGCAATCTGCTAAATTCAAGCATGCCTCAATATTTTCCTCAGCGGAGCCAGGGGCTGCATCAAGAAATGAATTATATTGATTAATGGCTTCTAAAAAACGCCGATGACTTTTTAATTCATTTGCGTAATGAAACGTTTCTCTTGCCGAAAACAAATGTCCTGCGGCCTTTAAGCTCTCATAAATTTTAATATTACGATCTGTATCTTTCTTTAATGGTAAATGGGTAATCGCTACATCACTATGGTACAGTCTCCCGGCTACTTGTAGAGACTCATGGACAACACCCTGCCATTGAAAATTTCGCGAACGTTTTACCAGACGGCATCTTTGTTCAATAGTGTCAATTTCTCCATCTTCATCTAACTGTACGTAATAGTTCATTGAAACTGCGTCAATATGAGGATTAAGGGATTTCTTAAGTTGCAATAACTTTTGTTGATGTTCTGTTGTAAGTACATCATCTGCATCTAGCCATAAAATATAATCTTTCGTTGCTTGTTGGAAGGAAAAATTCCGAGCCTTTGCAAAATCATCGCACCATGCAAAATCAAAGATACGAGCGCTATAGTTTTGAACAATTTCTTTTGTACGATCAGTAGAGCCAGTATCAATAATATTGATTTCATCCACTACATGTTGAACGGAATCTAGACATCTCTCAATAATACTTTCTTCATCTTTTACAATCATGCATAAACTAATAGTTAACATCTGTCCCCTCCTTTCTCTAAGTAATATATGCTGGTTTTAAAATTGTCAGCCTGGATATTCTCCCACTTATTATGGCGTTTACCGTTTCATTGGCTATTCCTCGTTTTACAAAAAAAAACGAACGGAGCATTAAGCTGCATCCGTCCGATATATATTTACAAATATTCTTCTCGCCATCGTAATTGTTCTTTTTCCGATAATCGCTGTTCTAGGGTACTATCCCATTGATTTAACAGTGTATTCCACACTCTGACATAGACAATATCCTGTTCCTTATCATGGAGGAGAAATTCAAGACATGGAATATCATTAATTTGTTTGGCTTCTGTATTCACAATAGTTTCTATTAGCGTTTGAGAGGTAGTGGATTCCTCTTTTTCCTGCTGTAATGCTGCAATAATCATAGCTTCTTCAAATTGTTCCTGCTGTTCAGCCTCTTTATCCACATAGCGGTATGATTCTGGCAACTCATCATATTCCTCAATACGGTCTTCACCAATAGGGAGAAATCCGTAATGGCATGGGCTAAATAAAAGAGTAGCTGTTTCGACATCTAGTTCTTCCTCGAAAATGCCCTGCTCCAATTGTTGCTCACCTTTAGAGGTTAATCTAAAGAAATTTTCCCTGTGTTCGATCAGACGTACCCGAGACATCAATGATACTAAATCTTCAATAAAAAGAGGGTCTACAAGTAAAAGTTCACTCAATTCCTGTGCATTTTGAAAATCCGCTTCCTGCATGCTGATTAAGAGCATTTTCATCAGGACATCCATTGTAGAACGTCGAATTGGCTCATAGGTCACTTCTACGGTGCGAATTGGAATACACCATTCATTTGACTTCACTATTTTCAGATGGCGATTTTGCTGTAGCTCTCTCATTAAACGCTGCCGTAATTTTGACATCCTATATCACCTGTCCTTCATGATTACGTAAGCCATCATAGGATTTCACGGTTGTTAGAAGATGGCTATACATATCACGCGTATCTTGATGTTTTGCACGTTTTGCAAACATATCTGCACTACCGACTAACATTAACAGCTCGCGGGCTCGTGAAAGCGCAACATTTAAACGACGATAATCCCGCGCAAAGCCGATGTCTCCACCCTTAGGCGTATTACGTACCATACTCACTAATATGACGTCCATCTCCATACCTTGGAACTTATCGACAGTCCCAGTTCTAAACTGAAGATGAGGTAGCTGCAACTCCTGCTGAAGTAGGCGATTAATTTTCTTAACTTGCTCACCATAAAAGCTAATGACACCGACACTTTTCTGTGCATCTTGTGGTATGCGTCCTGCCTTTTTCGCTGCAATGACAGCGGCATTTAAGTCTGTTAAAATACGGCGGATTGTTTGTAGCTCCCCTTCATTGTAACGACTTGTGCCACCTTTGACCTGCTCCTCTAAATAAGGCTTTTCGGTTGGAATATCAATCCATAGTAAATGATCCTCACGTCTGACAAATTGTCCTTCTAAACCATGGTCACGTGCCACATCCGAATCTGGCAACCCACATTGTAAGCCATTTTCTTCCTTGGCGTAAAATGGCGTAATACTATGCATAATTTTTTCATGCATACGGTATTGCAATGCAAGCATTTGCTTATGAGTCGCTGGTAAATTATTAAATAATCGTTCAAATAAAGATTCACGCAGCAAATTTTTCAACTCTTGTGCCCCATCAAAGTTAGGATTCTCGTCTAACATCGATTTCAGCGTTTCCTCTAACGTATCATCGCCAAGAAGTGGCGGTAACTGATGGTGATCGCCTACCAAAATGACTTTCTTCCCCTTAAGCATTGGTAATAATAACTCTGGAGGTGTAGCCTTTGATACCTCATCGATTATTACGACATCAAAGGTCGGATAGTTTTCCATAAACTCTTTACTTGCGGAAGCAACACATGTTGTTCCGATCACATTGGCATGGCGCACATATAATTTACGAATTTCATCTAAATCATATTCTGTTGCGTTTTGTAGCTTGTCACGCCACTCCTCTTGCAACTTTTTACGAAGTGGTAGCTGCTTTTCTTTGCGTTGCAGTTCATCTAAGCTTGTTTTAGCCGTACCAATTGCTTGAGCTACTTCTTCATATGTACGCTCTGGAGTGGACTGAAGGAGTTGTGTTAATGCCGTCAATTGCTTTTCTTTTTTCAAACCAGTCACATTAATATCTTTTATGGTTTCTTCAAATTGTATTAGTTGTTGTTCAATCTCTTGGAAGCTTGTCTGTACCGTTTGAAGTGCTGCTTTCTTCGGTACAAGCTGCGTATTTGCCTGCTCAACAGCTTGAAGCTGTTGGCGAGCCGTTTGTAACACGAGTTGCGATTCAGATACAAGCATTTTCAATTGTTCCACAGATTCTTCTAGCATAGAGCCACATTGCGTCACTAGTGTTTCAGCAAGCTGCTGTAGCTTTTCTTCATGCTCGGTATACGGCTTCAATTGTCGTAACAAGCTCTGTACATTAAAGCTTGTAATCGCACACTCTTGATGTAATAAACTACTGACATTTTGACGCATCGATGCAAATTCTTGATCTTTATGTTCCTGCTGGTGTCTCTGTGCAGCACCCTTCTGCCATACAAAATCGCGACGCATATAGAGCCCAAGTAAATAGCTTACTATTTGTTCTCTTGCTGGTGTCTGTTCCTCTTGAAAGGCTGTATTCAGCTGTACAAACACACCCGTTAAATTTTGCAATGAAAAGGACTGAATCGGCTGTTGCCGACTTTTTGCAAGAGCTCGTTCCTTGTCTTCAGGGGAGACTAATGCTTCAAGTTTTTCAATTGCGTTTCGTAGGCGCGTATTAATAATTGCCCAAGCTTCTAAATCCTTCGCATCCTCTAAATGCCTTAAACGTTCGATTTGCTGTGCTAGCACATGTGAAGGACGAATGTGATAATGCTGTAAAAAACGATGGATGCGTTCATAAGTAGTTAAGGTGCTTGTAAACTTTTCTGCTTCCTTCATTGACTGGAGCCGCTTGCTTTCTTCTTCATATTTCACTTGAATATCTTGGAACTGTAGCGCCATTTGCGTTATCTGGATTTGTAATTCCTTATATTGAATAGCAGCTCGCCACTGATCTATCTTTTTAGTAGTTTCT
This sequence comes from Lysinibacillus sp. NPDC048646, assembly GCF_050272295.1. Lineage (NCBI taxonomy): Bacteria > Bacillati > Bacillota > Bacilli > Caryophanales > Bacillaceae > Lysinibacillus > Lysinibacillus sp. NPDC048646. The sequence goes on along the minus strand of NZ_JBNNLZ010000004.1, from coordinate 108,602 downwards.
TGCATATTTAGTTGCAATTGTTCTATTGAATTATTCTCTGTAAGAATCTGTTCAAGTGACTGCACAATAGGCTCTAATTGTGCAAGTTGCTTCTCATAATGCTCTTTTTGCGCTTCACTAGCTTGTTGTTCTGTCTTTACGGCTTTCAATTCTTTTTTTAATGCTTGGATTTCTTGTTGTAAAACGGGTTCATCGATAGCCGCTTGTTCTTTTGCAGCAATTTCCTTTGTAAGTTCCTCAAGCCAAGTCTCTAGTTTACTTAATTCATCTTTAGCTTTCATCATACTGTTTTGTAATTCATGCTCACGTTCAGTAAAGGATGTAATTTCTTCCTCGATAGCAGCAAGTGTTTGTTCACGCCAATGAAGTGCGACGTTTTCCTCGATGAATTTTTTTCCCTCTTCCTCAATACTTTCCGTACGACCATAACGTAAAATACGAATTTCTTGATTGGACAGCAATCTCCCTAATGCATTATCAACCGCTAAATTTGATTGAGAGGCAACAAGCGTTTTTAAACCTGCCTTCACATTTTGTTGACAGATTTCAGAGATAACAGTTGTTTTCCCTGTCCCAGGTGGCCCTTGTATGACATATAAATCCTCTACAGATAGAGCCCCTATAACAGCCCGACGTTGATAGTCGTTTAAGTTATTATGAAAATCTATATCATCCCGTTGCTTAGCTGTCCTTACAGTTGGACGTTTTTCAAACAATATCGTCTCTAAGCTATGGTTGACAGCCTCTCCTTTTTCGAGCTTAGTAAAACCATTGCGTAAGCGTCTAATTTGGCTCAATGTTGCAAAATTACTAAAGCTTGCCTGTTTTGACCGAAGATTGAGTTGATCCTTTCTCGCCTGTTCTTGTGCGAAAGGTTTTAAATCAATCTCAACTGTTTGCTTCCCGGCATTTACTTTTAACACTTGTCCGATTTCGCCACGTGTGCCTTGAATGCTAACGCTTAAGCCAACTAATTGCTTCCATTCCTTAGCTTTCACAAAGGGGCGTACAAGTGTAAGGCGTGTAAAATCCTCATTAAAATAGCTTTGTTTAAATTCAGTATGAATATCCTCAATTGTCGCATCACGTTCTTGGATTTTTAAATAGCCTTCCCAGCTTGCAATTCGCTTTTTAACATATTCCGTACGTTCCTCGGCAATGGGTAGTTCTCTTATTTTGCTATGAAGGTCTAACGGAATACCCACACCATTATTTGACCTTGTTACAAATTGCAGTGCAACGGGTAAACGACGATTTGTATGAATCGGACCGCGCATATGCACGAAACGGATATTGGTTGCTAGTAAACCTTCAACTTTTAGCACACAATCCATAATCCCTGTTTTTTCTGCGATTACGCCCTCCAACTTATTATTTTGCTGTGCATTAAAATAGATCGACAAAAACGTTTCACCTGGTGTTTTCGCCTTTCGTTTTTCAATATAGACGGTAAATGTTTTTTGTAACGCAAAAAAGGCATGCTCATTTGCTGAGCATTCCTCTACCGCTTCCTTGGCCTTATTCGTCAAAATCAAATTACAGCGTTGTTTTTCTAGTAAAGCGATGTCCTGCATGAGCAGCCCTCCCTTCCGATTTCACTAAAATCTTATTTTATCATATCGTAAAAGAATTCTAGAAAAGAAATATCCCCTGCACAGTGATTTCCTTCCACTGTACAAGGGATTTCAGTTTTCTTATATGTGTGTTTAATACTACGTTCTACTTACTCCCAGACACTCTGCGCACTTCAAATCGTATTGAGTATAATGAAGCAAGAATTTGCCATGATTTAATGTTGGTCAATCGTTTCCTTCGGTAATGTTTTGCTCATTTCACAATATTGCACGAAAACACGTGCCATTTCGCGTAAACGATTATGAACATCTGCATCAACAATATTATTGTCCGCATCAAAATGTGATGTGTGTGTATAGACATAGTTTGGTGTTACGAGTGCACGGAAATAATCTAAAATAGGTTTTAATTGATTTTCTACTACTAAATGATGCTGGTATGTGCCACCATTTGCTACGATGGATACCGGTTTATAGCGCATAGTTTTAGGATGTAAGAAATCAAATGCATTTTTCAATACGCCTGGAATCGAAGCTTGAAAAATCGGTGTTGCAATAATATAAGCGTCCGCTTCTTCAAATTTTTGAATCATTTTTTTCATATCATCATTTAATGGTGAACCATCGACGATTTGATGCTTATATTCACTAAAATGCATAATTTCTAACTCGAAATTCGCATCGTATTCTTTAATATATTGTTCAACTTGCTCTAAAATAGCACCAGTTTTACGGCCAAACATTGTGCCATCAACGAGTAAAATTTTCATGATCACTTTGCCTCCACATTCATCTTCTACAATAGTATTGTAACAAATGAATAGGAGCACGTGAAGAATTGTAATGGTCAAGACCTTAAATTCAGTCTTTAGGCGGAATGAAATAAAGTAAAACTTCAATCAGTGGGGGTTTTCTTCATCCCCCACAATAAATAGAGGAACACAAGCTAAAACCTTCACATCCTGTGAAAAAGCTTGTGTGACCAACATCCTGTTGCCCCGAACCAATCGGGCTTTTACGGTCAGTTGATCGCCCACCTCGTTGGCTCGTTCTCATCTTTCCACTTAAGATGGGCGTCTTGTACCTGACGCTTCGCTTTAGGAACAGATACATTACTGACCGTTAATGCGGGATAAATTCTCAATGGAGAAAAACACTTTCACTTCTCGTCTCTCCGCTTAAATTTCACTTCTTTATCTACTACTGTTTCCTTTATTTTGAATTTATCACGGTCGATGATGACATCTTGGTTGACCTTATCATCTTCTCCAATTGTATTTGGTGCTTTATTTTTATCCCAATTAAACAAATTTTCACGCAAGGCTTCCTCATCTTTTATCTCAGGAAAATCTAACGTAGCTATTTCCTGTGATGGATAAATCGTTACAGGCTGCTCTCTAGTGTACAACGCAATCACTATCATTGCCTTGGCAACCTGTGACGCTTCTATTGCACGAGAGCGTTTAAGGGGTCCCACTAATAAAGGTTTTGCAAACTTTAGTGCTTTCTCCCCCACCTTTTCGCCAAAACGAAATTCTTTGCGCTCTCCAACCAATAATGATGGGCGAATAATGGACAGACGCTGTAAGCCTAGCTCCATTAAATCATGCTCAAGTTTGCCCTTTACACGATTGTAGTAAAACGGTGAGTTCTCATTTGCTCCCATTGCTGTAATAACTAACATGTGTGGTATGCCTCGCTTTTTCGCCAATGATGCAATAGCTAAAGGATATTCAAAATCAACTTTCTCAAATTCTTCGCGAGACCCTGCCTTTTTTATAGTTGTTCCTAAACAACAATAGAGCTCATGTGCAAATTCAATATCATTTTCTTCTAATGTATCAAAATTGCGAATTTTCACCTCAAGCTTTGTGTGCTCAAACGCTGGCTTTCGACGGGCAATAACAGTCACTGAAACGTATTCATCATTTTCACATAACTGTTCTACGAGCGAGGTGCCTGTTAAACCTGTAGCCCCTACAACAATTGCTGCACGCATTCCCATTGTTAGGTTCCCTCCTTCTACTACCGAAGTTTATGTATTAATTTAGCTAATCCTAATTTTTACACATACTTGCCCATTTTTCACCATAATTTAAATAGACAGACGAAAGGATGGGATACATTTGCAAAACGAAACTCAAACAATTAAACCGAACAAAACGATTGTTTTCATTATTGAAAGCTGTATTGATAAAGGACTCTATCCTTTTGAACGGGTTGCGACGCTTGCAAAGCTACTCGCACAAGAGAAAGTTTTCATATTCGCAAAGACTCCTTCGAATGATGGGATACAAATTTTAATGAATGAAAATCTATCACCTATACTATTCGAACATTTTGATGAACTACCGAAGCATATGAAAGGAATACAGCCTGATTTAATTGTTCGGGATGGTCGTAATTCCGAAAGCTGGCAAGTACACAATCTAAGACCCTTCTGTAAAACAATCATTCATTTTGATGATTTTGGTGAAGGTGGTCAAGCCTGCGATTGCGTTTTACTAGCACTCTATCAAGAAGTTAAAGATTATTTACCTTCACATTATATTGGTGGGAGCTTTGCTTTTGCGTTACCTGATTCATTTCATCATTCAGAAAATTTACCTGACATTAAAACACCTGAAAACCCACCTCATATCGTTGTTGCTTTTGAGGATGGGGACGAGCATAACTTAACTTACCGAACTCTTCGACACTTAACTCAGCTACAAATCCCACTACAAATTACCGTGATGATTGATGACAGCTACCGACATGCAACCGATGATTTACAAATGATGGTGCTAAGTCGCCGCAATACTGCCATTCTTCGTGATAAAGACGCACTCCTAAAACTACTACCCAAAGCCGATGTCATTATTTGTAACGCCAACTACACACCTTACAAAATCGCTTCTTATGGTGTACCTTGCATCACACTAGCACAAACAGAAGCCGAACTATTGCATGCTTTCCCTCGAGAACATAACGGCTTCATTCATCTCGGTCTTGGCCGTAAAATGAAACAATCACAAATTCAAAATGCCGTAATGGAATTTCTATTACATGAGGCGAGAAGCGAACGCGCGGTGAAGAAACAACGACAGCTCAAACTTGCAAGCAATAATGAGACGCTAGAAGCATTACTGATTGATTTCGCATATGATCGTCATAATATCGCTTCAACTTAGTGATTCTTTTTAGGTGAATATGATACAATGTATTAGAATTTTTACACTTTCGCTTTTATCAGCGTTTATCCCGTACGACAGGGTGCTAAACTCCCCCACTTCAAATTGAAGAATACGTGGGATGTTTCAGTAAGGATTCGAGCACCCTTAAGTACCGATTGGTTCAACTAATAAGCGGTGGGGGATGAAAAAACCCTCACCGCTTAAAGTTTAACTTTAAACGCATTTGTCATACAAATACCAATCTAAAGGAGCCATGTATCATGCCATCAAAAAGTGACATTGAGTATCAAATTAAAGAATTAAAAATGGATTATATGAATTTACAAGGTGATATCGAAAAGCTTGAATCAACAGGTCATAACGATCAAGTAGCACAGGCTGAACAACGCCTTGCCAACATGGAAACAAAACTAGCTGAACTAAATAACCAACTTGCAGCACTTTAAGTAATCTAGATTTCTGGAGGAACATTTATGGCAATATTAACAGTTGAAAACTTAGGTCATTCATTCGGTGACCGCACACTTTTTAAAGACGTATCCTTCCGTTTAGTAGAAGGCGATCATATTGGACTGGTTGGTGCAAATGGTGTTGGTAAATCTACGCTAATGGGTATCATTACGGGCCAAACAATTCACGATACAGGAAAAGTTGAATGGCTACCTGGTACACATTACGGCTATTTAGATCAACATACTGCGCTAACTGCCGGGCGTACAATGCGTGATGTCTTACGTGACGCTTTCCTCCCTCTCTACAAAAAGGAAGAAGAGCTCAATGACATTACCGGTAAAATGGCTGAAGCAACACCTGAAGAATTAGAATTATTATTAGAGCAAATGGCTGAGGTACAAGATGCACTGGATGCAGGAGACTTTTATACATTAGATATGAAAATCGAAGAAGTCGCACGTGGTTTAGGTCTTGATGCGATTGGCTTAGAGCGTGATGTTGCTGCCCTTTCTGGTGGTCAGCGTACAAAGGTGTTATTGGCAAAGCTTTTGCTTGAAAAGCCTAAAGTATTATTACTTGATGAGCCGACCAACTACCTTGACGAAGAGCATATTACGTGGCTGAAAAACTATTTAAAGAACTACCCGCATGCCTTCCTATTGATTTCGCATGATACGGAATTTATGAACAACACAGTGGATGTAATCTTCCAATTGGAATTTTCTAAGTTAACTCGCTACACTGCAACTTACGAAAAGTTTATAGAGCTTGCTGAAATTAACAAACGTCAACATATTGATGCATATGAAAAGCAGCAGGAATTCATTAAAAAACAAGAGGACTTTATAGCAAAAAATAAAGCTCGTTATTCTACAACTGGTCGTGCAAAATCTCGCGCGAAGCAGCTTGATCGTTTAGAACGAATTGATCGTCCTGAAACAGCAGTGAAGCCTGAATTTGGCTTTAAAGAGGCTCGCACGCCGAGCCGTTATGTTGTGGAAGCAGAAAATTTAGTCATCGGTTACGATAAAGACAAGCCGTTACTACCTCCTCTTTCATTTATGATTGAGCGCGGGGAAAAAATTGCTCTAGTCGGCATGAACGGTGTTGGTAAATCCACATTACTAAAAACAATGCTTGGCAAAATCAATCCACTCGATGGCAAAGTGATCCGTGGTGATTATTTAGCCCCTTCTTACTTTGAACAAGAAGTAAAAGCCGATAAAATTACACCAATTGATGATGTGTGGAACGCCTTCCCTTCAATGGAGCAAGCACAAGTTCGTGCCGCTCTTGCGCGTGCAGGGTTGAAAACCGATCATATTACACGTCCCCTCAATTCTTTATCAGGGGGCGAGCAAGCTAAAGTTCGACTTTGTAAACTGATGATGGAAGAAGCGAACTGGCTATTATTTGACGAACCTACCAACCACTTAGATGTTGATGCGAAAGAAGAATTAAAACGTGCCATGAAAGAATTTAAAGGTACAATCGTGCTGGTTAGCCATGAGCCTGAATTCTATGAAGGCTTAGCGACAAAAGTATGGGATGTCCAAGATTGGTTCACTTCAGGACAACAAAGCTAAAAACACACTGAACTGCACCCCAATTGTTAGACACACATCTAACAATTGGGGTGCTTTACTTTTTGGACAGCCCTTCTTTTTACTTCAGAGCTTCTATGAAGTGGAAAAGATCCTTAGACACAGTCCACTATTAGCATAAGCTGCTTCTCCTCGACATTCTCAAATTTCAAATAGAATTTTGCATGATATTCCCCATCTCAGCATATATACTATTGAAATCTATCAATCTTACATCATTGTAAGTAAATTTAACGAAACTTTTCGCTATTCCAAGCGTATAGTTTAGTATAGTTGAAAAAATCTCATTTTCCATTGACTTTTTTTCAATTAGCTATTGATTTATATATAGCTTACTAGTAAGATATATATATAACCTATTTAACTTACTAATAAGATATTCATAAAATATAATCTAAAAAAGAAAGCGGGGAATGAAGAATGACAGTTACCATTTACTCACAAGCGAGCTGTTCTTCATCCAGAAAAGCATTAAAATGGCTAAAAGATCACAATATCGAATATAAAGAAAAACGCATTACATCACATCCACTTACGCTTGCAGAATTTAAAGAAATTTTAAGCATGACAGAAGATGGAACTGATGAAATTATTGCAACAAATTCAAATGATTTTAAAAATCTAAACATTGATATCGACCAATTATCTATCCAAGAATTATATGCAATTATTCAGGCCCATCCTAGAATGTTGCGTAGTCCAATTCTAATTGATGAAAAACGTATTCAAGTTGGGTACAATGAAATGGACATCCGTCGTTTTATTCCACGCAAAGTACGTGCTTACGAATTAAATGCGATGACAAGATTAGCCCAAGAAAGTTAAAACAGTTTTGGAGATGACCTATATGGATCAAGAAAAACAAAAAGCCATTTCCTCGTTGTTTGAAGTTGTCTCTTCCATCGAGCGCAAATGGGCAAACGAGTGGAACAATCATAATGTGCTCGGCTTTTCAAAAACCCATATTTTAATTTTAGACTATTTATCGCAGGAGGGACCTAAGCGCCCTTCTGCTATTGCAGATCGATTAAAAGTAACAACAGGCGGCGTTACAGTTTTAACGACCAAGCTTATCAATGCTGGCTTTATCGAAAAGACACAGCATGCAACAGATCGTCGGGCTTCTCAGTTAGAAATCACTTCCGACGGTGAAGATATTTTAGAAGAATCTCGTCAACAAGTCAGCGCAATCATCAACAATATGTTTGGCATGCTTTCAGCTGAAGAGGTACAAACTCTACGTGATATTTTCGCAAAATGCTTGCTCGAAGTGGATATCCATCGTCATGATTAAATCGATGTTACTATTTTTTACAACACGAAAAAAGGATGCACTGCAAATAATCGTTTGCAATGCACCCTTTTTTTGATTAGCCGCAAACATACTCCTGTCTAAGTAATACTATATGTGCGGTCAATGATTTTACCTTTATTCAGTTCGACAACCACCTCTATGGATGATGAGTTGAACCTAATTATAGCTTTTTCAGTGTGCGTCCTGTCATCCACATAACTATCAATGCGAAATCAAGAAGTCATTACACCTAAGTGTCATTACTTTATGCTGGCAGCACAGCCTCCACTATTGATACGTCTGCCATTAGCATTTCTTTCAAACGCGCTTTCGCACGGAATAAACGCGATTTCACTGTCCCAATCGATACCTTCATTATTGTAGAAATTTCAGCAAGTGAGTATTGGTCTATGTAGAAATACCACAAAGTTTTTTGGTAAATCGCATCTAATTGACCCATTTTATCCTGCACTAGTTTTGTTACAATGTCTTTCTCAATTTTTTCTTCTGTAGAAATCTCATTATTAGGAACCAAATCTAAGATTGGAACGTCTAATGTTTCAGGTTGATTCATCATGTACTTACTACGTCGTACTTTTTTACGATAGCGATCTCTAAATGTATTCATGGTAATTGTTGTTAGCCAAGCTTTAATATGTTCTACTTCGGCCACGCTATCCTCATAGCGTACAACTTTTACCCAAACCTCTTGCATTAAATCTTCCGCTTCAACATTATTGCGAGTAAGCTTTAAGCATAGATGATAAATATAACGATTAAATTCCTCATATACGCCTTCTAATTTTTCATTCATTGTGTATTCCTCCGCTTCTTGTTCTTGCTTCTATACACATTCTCGCAAAATAATGTATTACACTCTATCGTATTTGCTTTCAATTTCATTACAATCGTGTAAGCTTAATTGCTTTCACTTGTAATATTCGTAAAAATTGTTTTTCTACTATACTTCCATCCCCTTCTACCAACATGGCAAACTGCTAATAAAACGGTTTCTTCTATTTAATGCTTTTTGTATAAAAAATGCATGAACATAATAAACTATAGAAGGCATTGCTGTTTCAATAGGAATCGGTAAATGCATTTGTAGCACCTTGACTTTGTACGCAAAAAACGTATAAACTAAAGGTGTAATGAGATTCCAACTACTCGGGAAGAATCTCCAGACGGTTTAGCGGCTAGGTGGCTCCTAGTCGCTTTTTATTTTGCCTTAAAATGAAAAACACCGCCCTTCATGGCTAGTAAAGGACGGTGAAAAGTCATTTTTTTGTTTAGCTAAAGCATACGAATAATCCGATATAGCGTATCTGCTACACGAAATAAATCCGTGGCAATTCTAAAGATGGCTAGTCTTTGAATGCGACGCTTTTCCGCATTGGCTTTTGCTCTTTCTACTCGGGAAAGGTTCTCCAAACGGTTCACCCCCTTTCGAGCGTAACAGTGTCACGCTTGGAGGCTTAAAAATATGCAGACGGACATGCCGACCACAACAATAATCATATCATGATTATTTGTAGGAAATCCTAACATTTTATATATTAGGAAATAGGATACAAATTTTGAACTATTCCCCCACTCACGGTTTCCATTGTATAGGAGGCTATGTGTTATAACATCTGTAGAAACGGAATAAACTCCAGCTGTGATTTCAAAAGATGTAAAGTTTAAACCCCTACAATCTTAAATCGTTTAAAAGTAATGGAATAGTCTGTTTTGGAGGAATGTATATGAAGGTCACTGGTACTAAAAGTGGTAATTTCAATTTTAAAGAAATCGATACAGGCACACAAATCAATCATAATGAAACATTAACAAATGTTGATACAGATAATTTAAAGAACGTAAATTTAGAACAGTTTCCTGTTGTAAATGACTTTGAAATATTACTAACTAAGAAAAGTTTCAAGGGCAAGGGTAAACACATCTATTTTTATTGTGCGAGTAGAAATGAGCAGTTAACTTCAATTCCTTGGTGGGACGATGCTGAATCCTTCTTAAAAGAATGGAATAAATGGGATATACCAACTGGAACCATTGACGAACCATTTTACGATCTTAAGGAAGGTCGAAAAATTATTATTTTTGAACATAAAGGGTTTATTTATATCTTGGAAAGTAGTGAATATAAATGTGAAAATAATATAATTCACACCTGGTATAAAGTTTCTAGAGAAGTATATTTCATCGAGTGGAAAAAATTGTTGAAAAGGTTAGTAGGAAAGGGCATTAAGTTCATTGGTACTAAAAGTGGCGAATTTAGCTTTAAAGGCATCGATACATACATTAATCAGCATGAAACATTAACTAATATAAATGTAAATAATTTAAAGGACTTAAACTTGGAGCTTTTTCCTATTGTAAAGGATCTTGAAGTACTAATTTCTAAAAAAAAATTGAAACGTAGGGGTAAATATATTTCATTATACAGCGCGAGTAGAAATGAGCAGTTAACTACGTTTCATCGCTGGGACTGTGCTGAAGTCTTCTTAAAAGATTGGAGTAGTAGTAATATACCAACTGGAACCATTGACGAACCATTTTACGATCTTAAGGAAGGTTGGCAAATAATTGTTTTTGAAGATAAGGGATTTATTTATGTCTTAGAAGGTGAACGTGAAAGTAATATCATGCGCACTTGGTATCGAACTCCTAAAGAGGTATATTTTAATGAATGGAGTAAATTACTTAAAAGGTATAAGAGAAAGAATGAGCATATCAAGGTAATTGGCACTAAAAGTGGGGAATTTGATTTTAAAAGGGAAGATATATTTACAGATTCGCTTATTAATAATAATGAAACATTAACAAATGTTGTTATTGATAATTTAAAGAACTTGAATTTAGAACTGTTTCCTGTTGTAAACGACTTCGAACTCCTAATCACTAAGAAACGCGTGAAATATTATAGTGAATTCGTATATTTTTATAGTAGGAGCAAAAATGAGAATCTAACTACATTTGAATGTTGGAAGAATGCTAAAACATTCTTGAAAGATTTGAAAAAAAAGGATATACCAACTGGTACAATTGACAATCCATTTTCAGATCTTGACCAAGGTTGGCAGATTATTATTTTTGAAGAGAATGGGTTCGTTTATGTCTTAAAAGGTGGTGAATTTGACCATGAAAATAATACAATTCACACCTGGTATCGAACTTCTAAAGAGGCATATTTCAATGCGTGGGGAAATTTGCTTAAAAAATTTAAATGACAATAGTTATAAAACCATTCTAGTTGATGAAGAGATATCAATTAGAGATCTACTTGAAGTGGTTCACTGCTAGAATAGGATTCTCCCTAAGCATTATGCTATACTATTTCTATTATTTTCAGGGTGCAAAGTGAGACGTAAAATTGCTCCAAAGCCTTATGTATCAATGATTAAACAATATATCAACAGCAAAGGCACTATGCAGGTAAAAGCACAATAAAGCATGATTTCGGGGCTATTTGGGGCTAAATTGGGGCTGCTGAATTTAAAATAGCGGCTAGTGTGTAGGGCTAGATAAGAGAAAAAAAGGCGAGCGTGTGTACAGGAATGTGTGAGTAAGAAAGATTGGAGCTTAATGGATTCAATTTTTTATTTGGTGATTGACAGGTGATAAGTAAAACACAAAAAGTAACGTTTAGAGTTAGTGCTCTATCCGTTACTTTTTAATTCACACACCTCTATTCTTTATTAAGCAACTAATTAACTCCTTCATACTCATCAAAGGACAACTTACAGGTGACATTATTAAACGCTTTACCTGTTCTTCCATTAAGTAAATCTCTGTAATTTCTTCTCTATAATAACCAAAATGCTCTTTCGATTTTTGGGTCCTTTTTAATGCATTTTCTACACTCATTATTACCCAATCTTGTTCATCACATGTCTCCAACAAATAATATCCACGCTCATTATCTACATATTTAAAAATTCTATCTCCCTTATAGTTGATATTTCGTACCCATACTTTCTCTTGGCGGTCTATTAAAGCCACATTTTTTTTATGATTAGCTTTAATGAACAAACTATTTTCGAGTGCTTTAGGATCATAATGTTCTAAAAAAGCAAAACACCCCGACCACACTGTATCGTCCATTTGAGGCTCTACTCGTTTTATACCAACAGGTAAAATACAGGAACAAGTATCAATATCCGTTACTTCTATAAAAATAAAAGAAAAGCAGTGATAATAAGCAATTGAACCATATTCCTTTTGGGAAGAATTGTATGGCTTTGTATTAAATCCTCTATTTTCAAATCTAATTACACTAGCAAAATCAGCTTGTGAATCATACCACATAACAGACCACCAACTTTAATATTTTCAAATGTTATTACATCTATATATTTTACTCTTACCTTATCTAAAAACTCAAAATATCAGTTTATTTACTTGTACATTGATTGATTTCCCGCCTTTTTCTGTACAAAGCTCTGATTTATTTTAAATCACTGCCTCAAATAGTTCCTGGGCGTGAATGTTAATAGTCTTGACTTCTTCTGACATTTCTTTGAATAACGGAAAGAATGCCATATCAATTAAACGTACTGTATCTTGAATTTCTAAAATGGATACACATGCCATACCATGTTCCTTATGCCAACCTTTATAAGTGATTTCATCAATTCTATCCATTAAACGAGCTACAGCACACTGTACAACCTCTAACTGAATCATCTGTGTAGATAATTTATAAGTATTGCTACTATTTTCTTGTATAACTGTTTCTAATATGTGTTGTGTTTGTTGTTGCATGTTCATCATTTCCCTTCTATTTATGTTTTATTTGTTTGATACTGCATGTAAAAGTAATTGTTTATTGTGGTCAGACATGACACACCATTCTTTGGCCGTAACTTTCATGTGTCCTCACTTCCTTCATATTAAAATGCTTCTGTTGGTTCATCTCTATCAGTTAACCAATTATAGAAAGGCACTGTGCGCTCACGTGCAGATTCTTTCTTTACAGATGGTGTATTTGTTATGGGATGCTTATCTCTACGTTGTAGTGCCTTCTTATGAGCTCCTACGAATACGGAACGCAATGACTTAGTAACCGTCAGCACACCTTCTTTAATATCATTAGCCATTTTAAAAATGATGTTCTTTGCCTTTATGAATTCCTGAATGCTACTTACATTAGATGCTAGTACCACTTTATACAGCTCGTCTTTAAAGTTGTTTGGAAGTGGTAACGAATGCATAAAATCATACAGCATCACTTGATACTCATTCATAAACTCTTTACAAGTCTCTTTATCAGCATGAGCCTGGTTATAAGCTTCTTGTAATGGAACTACCCCACATTCCTCAAATGATTTGTTACTGCTTTCGTATGTTTCAGATTGGCTGGATAAAATAATATAAATGTTTGCCCCTCTACCTCCCTTTACCTTCGTAGTTGATTGTTTCTTAATGATTCCTAGCGATTCCAATTTTGAAATTGCACGATAAACTGTCTTTGTGCTGATCTCCAATGCTGCAGCAATAGTACATGCTTTTAAGTGACATGCTCCTGGATGCTCCAATGAATGACTAGCGAGCTTGAAAACGATGGCACGTTCACTATCAGTCAAATTAAAATAGTGAACTGCTATGTGGTCCTCCACACTCTTATCCATATCTGCTATTGATTCAAATGTTGTGTATTGTGCTAAGTATTCTAATGCCATCGTTTCTCACCTCACTTTCCAATTACCAAATAACTTAGTAAACTACATGTACATTTCCATCTTCTCGAATTTGTACAGGTTGTCCGTCTACATCATCAAAATAAACTTTTCCCCAACCTTCGATATGTTCCCAGTAACCTAAATTGTATTTGTCGCCATATCTCTTTTTGAAATACTCTCTAGCTTCTTTGTAGTCCTTGAATTCCGGAAAACTTGCTTCATCTTCTCTCGAAATTGTAAAACCAAAGTATGTCATAGTGTTTCCCCTCTCTTTTCAGTAGCAAGTGAGTAATTTTTAATGATAAATAACCTTCAACACATTAACCTTACAAGGTTAATATATCACTACAAAAAGTTAATGTAAAGTTAAATTTTAACCCTACAAGGTTACTTTTTAATATTTTCAAAAACTATTTAACTTCAAAAGTGATATAATTAAAGTTAAAAAGAGGTATTGTAATGGCTATAAAATCAAATTTAAGAATTTTAATGGCTGAACATCGTATTGATGGAATATCAGAATTAATGGCGAAGTCGGGACTTAGTAGAAATGCTATTAATCGATTGTATAAAGGAACTGAAGAGGAGATGAAATCAACAAATTTAAAAACCTTGATAACTCTATGCGAAGTTTTTGAATGTAAACTATCAGATTTACTAGAATTCACTCCAGATTCCACAAAGTAAGATCAACACATAAAAAGGACGCCCAATAATTCGGGTGTCCTTTTAAAATTTTCTACATTTATTTCATTAGGTATTCATTAACCATTTTTCTATAGTAGCCCTATGAAATAAAATACGGCCACGAACCTTTATATGTGGAATTTCATTTTGACGAACCATGGTGTAAATCGTTGTGTTGCTTACTTGTAATTCTTCTGCTATTTCATCTACTGTCATTGTCATTTTTTTATCAGAATCCACAATTATTTTTTTATCGGGTTCCACAATTATAGGGTTGTCAACTTGGGGTGTAGGAGGCTTAATTAATTCAACTTCTAGATCAGCCGGTAGCTCTACTAATAACTCTAATTTCAAATATTGTTTCATGGGCACGCTCCAATTGTTTTTCTATTATCATCGCCAAATATTAAGCTGTATAAAATAAAAAAACACTCTCAGCTGATCATGCAGCCGAGAGTGTTTTTAATAATAATTTATTTCTTCTTTATAAAACACGTCACCCAACGTCCCTTTTCATTTTTGTATTCTGAACGTTCATATTGTTCTTCAATTTCTTGTTTGAATTTCTTACGTTTTTCAAGCATTTCTTCAGTAGGGATTACCCATGCAGGTTCCAATAATTCTGACAAGCCCACAGGGGTAGGAATTTTCTCACCACCGAATTCAAGATGGGTAACTTTAACCTTTATCCCTAAATCTATTAGATATATTGGTTTATCCAACCTAATCACCTCTAAATTTATATATGAAGTTTAAAGATTTCCTATTACCAAAAGCAACCACATTGTTAGCAGCTGCTTTGATTAGATATATATATTAATTATTAAGAGCAAGTTTTAAAAGATTAAAAGAATAAATGATTAAGGTTCAATTTTCACCACTTCATGCTTACTCTCACAAAAGATTTCAGTATTTTAACGATAGAACATTTCCTATACCTTGAGAAGTTTTGAGAAAAGTTGCGTTGGAGAACGAAGCTTTGCCTACAACCAAGTCTATATTTAGACTTTCAAGATAATAGATTACTTCCATGCTGAGCGCACAAAATGACCTGGTTTACTTCAATTGATTACCTGATCTTAGATTTTGGTTAATACAAATATTTATTTATATGTATAATGTAAATAGAGAGGTATTTCCCAAATAATTTTAAGGCGTGATATATATGGAAAATATTAAAAAGTACATAGAATTTGAACCATCTCAAAAATGTTCAGTAACAGATTGTAATAAGAAAGCAAATTATGAAGTGTATTTATATGATTATTATCGTGAATTTAATGAAGAATTTTTTGAACAAGATTATACTTGCCCATTTATTTGTGAAGAACATATGCACTTAAATGAAAAAAATGCTAGTGGTAATAGACGACCAAGAGGATATGTTAGTTACCCTTTTACAAATAAGCATGGTGCTCAAGGCTACACAAGGTATCAACCAGTAAAGGAAATTTATTCAGAGCTTCTAAATAACGGCCTACTAGTACCTAATGCATCACTAAGAATAGATTTTTCTGATATTAACTCACAATTAATTCAACAATTATCTAGAAATCCCGAGTTAATGTATAAGTTGGATCCCCGGAAATTTGAAGAATTAGTTGCTGAACTATTTAATAGAAAAGGATATGAGGTGACATTAACTCCACAAACTAGAGATGGCGGAAAAGATATCTATGCTATAAAAAAAGATGCTATCGCACCAACTTTATTTGTTGTTGAAACAAAAAGATACAGTAAAACTAATAAAGTAGGGGTTGAAATAGTCAGGGGTTTATATGGTGTTAAATCTGCTGAAAGAGCGAATGTTGGAGTTATAGTTACTACTTCTTCTTTTACTAAAGATGCTATTGATTTTGCTTCACCGCTAAATTATGAGCTGAGCTTAAGAGATTTTGATAATTTAAAAGAATGGTTGAGCGAATATAAATAATAACACATTAACACCCGAGTAATTTAAAAATTTTAATCTAATTAACATGACCAAGACAGTTAAATTGGTGTCTTGGTTATTACCATTTATTTTAGTAAACCGCCTCGATGACGATTGCTAAACAAACCAGATATTTCTTAACTATACCCCATTTAATGCTATTTTCTGTTGCTGTTTGAATCGCTCGTCAACCTGGATTCAATGTTATCACTTTAACTGGCTCCTTTTTGTCTTCCACAATTGATGACATAATAAAAAGCCACACCTGGTTAGATGTGACTTTATTTAACTAAATGCTCTAGTTTTCACGTCTATTTGGATCAAAAACATTTGAAGCAGCACTTGGCTCTTCTTTATTATTGAAGTAAATTAGGAATGAAACAAAGATGAACAGAAAATTCATACTGATAAACATAAGAGTAAAACCAGACCAAATCATACTTATCGTTTTAAAATATTGAAGCTTTGTGTCCGGGTCAACTAACAGAACACGATAAATTATAGAAGTAAAAACTGTTAGGAAACCAGATAGTAATGCAGAACATACTACTATTATAAACTCTCTTTTATCTTTCTTATCACTCATTATGTCTTTTATGACTTTGGTATTAAAGATTGAAGCAATCACGCTCACACATGCTCCATAAAACCCTACACTGATACTAGAAAATAGTAAAATACCTTCTAAGGCTTTATCAAATCCCATTATTTCGTATAAAGCGGTATATTTAAATACAAGTATAGCCACAATGAATGATATTATAAACGAACAAATTAATATCTTATATGAAGCTCTCAACCTCTTCACTCACCCTTAGCACCTTTGATTTAAATCCTCCTTCCTCAGTGTCATATTTAATTTTCATTTTTTCAAAGACACTAATAGGATTTAAATGGCGTTTATTATCAATCTCAAAATCGCAAAAAGTTTGCATTTTATGATCTATTAAATCAATTGGTTCTATTACGCTCTCATCATCTTCTCTTGCTCTTATTTTCAGTTTTTTCACATCGGAATCATCTACATATTCTTCTAGAAATTCCTTTACAAAATCACTTTCAATTTCAGCTTTTTTACTTAAACTTGAACTAAATATAATCTCCACACTATCTACACCCACACCTTCTTTCTTAGTAAATTTCTCAATTATACCTTTTGCTTTGTTCCCTGTAACTTTAAAATTTAATTTCCTATAAGCTTTTTGTTTCAATGCTCTGGTCTTTGCAGAATTATCAGAAACGATTGCTAAATCAAAGCTCGCGTTAACTTTTTCTAATAGATCCTGGACCATTGTATTTAAAAACAACGCTATACCAGTTGGGCCTAAAGAATTTCTGTTTCTTTGTATCATAAATATATGATTCACCGAATCGTATAATACACTAACATCAATACCTATATATTCATCAGGATCTAAATCCAGGGCTTTTGAATCACCGTGTAGAGTAGTTCGACTTGGTACTTGATAATCCAATCTTTCAAAAACCAGATGATAGTATTGTGTTTCAACGTCAATATCGATATCTGCTAATCTTGCAGGTTCATTATTATAAACATATACCAATTTATAATCATCATCTTTTCCAGATTCTTTATTTTCTCTTCCCTTTACATATTTGATTCGAATTTCTTCAAATACTTCTTTAAAACTAAAATAATAATCTTTATTCTTCTGTTTTATAATTGGCCTAAAAAAATTAAATCCTATAGGTTTTTTTTTCGACATCATTTTTCCTCCTATTACCTGTATATACTATATTTTACTACAAACATCACTTAATATCTTTTCCTTTTAAAACGGGGTTGAAAAAGTAACAAAAGACTACGCACTACGAGTGACCACATATTAAAAAAAACACCTACCGAAGTAAGTGTTTATCTACTCAATGCCTTATCAATTTTGGAAATTAACTCTAATCGCCTATTGTTACACCCAACTTGCACAGATGAAGTTTTATATGCTGGATTCTCCACTAAACTAATTTCAATTAATTCAGCACGTTTTATATACCTTATTATCTGTCGACCTCTTTTTACTTCATCATATTCCACACTGTGAAAGCCCACTGAAACGTGACATACTTCCTTATCTTTCACCAAATTATAAAACATACGATTTTCATGGTTATTTTTTAATTCAATACGAAATGACAACCCTCTTTCATCTTCAAATAATGTAAGTTGTCCAGCTTCTGCACTAGCAAAATCTAGCGAACTCATGTGGAAATATCGAGCTGTTTGATTCCGTTTTTTTATAGAGTCTACAAATGCTCCTGGTAGAAACTGCTCGTAAAATCTTCCTTGATTATCATGGATACACGCTCGTTCATTCCAACAAAGCGCGTATCCACTAATAACTAAAGGTTTCGTCATGGCCGTTTCATAACCTCATTTGTGATTTGACCGTGAAAATCAATAATTCGTTCAATATGTCCTTCCCTAATACGTGGATCAAATTCCAGTGTTACAGGAATGGTAAACCTTTTACTTGGTTGGTTCGGATAAGATAGATTTTGTGAAGCAGCTGCTACCTTCTGGTACTCCTTATCAATGATGTTTTTAATTTCATTACTAAAATGACTTGCTGCTCTCTTTATCTCGCCGTATTGTCTCAATAGGTCGAAATACTGCTTTTGGGCAGTTAATACTTTCTCAGCCGTTTCATCGAGCTTGCTTTTTGAAGTGTTTAATACTAACTCCATTTCAGTTGAGATTTTAGATACATCAAATAGTTCAATAGATTCAACAGCTTGCAAATTCTTAATTTCAGTTTCCTCATTGGAAATTTCACGTTGTAATTCTTCAATTTTCCTCGCACATTCTTCTGTAGAAAGTTTGTTAAAGAATCGTTTAGGATTAAGTAAACTATAGCTATTATTTAATTGAATCCCTTCCAATTGTTTTATATCTTCCTGAAGCTTTTTAATTGTTTGCTTCTTTTTTTCTATTAAAGCTGGTTTATCATCCACTAACATTAATAGCTCAGCAAATGAAGGAACCATTTTTAAAAGTTCTTTACTTTTAGATTGCAATAACAATTCTGCTTTACTTAATTGTGGTCTTTTTGGACCGTCAGCCGCAAATATTCCATTTTTAAGTAATGATAGTGCCGTTGTAAAAGCATGTGATTTCTCCATATATTCCTTTTGTCCTTTTTGGCGCATGCTTTCACTCTTGTGTTGCAATAATTCCCAAGAAGCATAATATTCTTCTTCAATCTTTAAAAATGCTTCTCGATCTCTCTTAGGTAATTTATCGACTAATGCTTTATAATCAATCATCCTTATTTCATCTCCTTGAAATAGGAGCGTGTACACAATCATACACGCTCATTGTTGGGTTATTTCTTCAATACTTTATTAATCTTAATAATTAGTGCATGTCACTTTTCATAAAGCTCTTTTTCGCGTTTAAACGTTTCAATAGCAGCTGCACGTGATTCTGTAAACATTGAAGCCTGTTCAATTCGTTTCATAACTTTCACCCCCTTTCAGCATAAGGTCATACTTTGTCACAATGGAGTACTGTGACAAGGTGTGACAAAATGGCACAGACCCTGTAAGTAGCATGAAACCGGGGTTATATATTGCTTACTGCCTTTTGTCACACTAAAAATTTTTTCAAAAAATCATTTTGAGGCGCGCGTTTGTATGCTCATACGGTCTACAGTAAAATGGCAAAAAAATTAATTTGGTAGGGGGGCTATCGCCCAAGTGTGACAAAAAATAAAAAGCCCCCCACACCCCATTGCTGGAATGTAATGAGCTTCGTGAGCTTCTAATGTTATATAGCTTTGTAACGATTGATTGCCTTGCATCGTGTGCATTGCACTTCTAACTCACAATCATTTGTACTTAATTCATACTCTTTATTTGTTTTAAGTAATAACTTACTACACTTAGCACATCGTATCTCTTTCATTATTTGGCCTCTTTCTTATCAATGTTGTACCTTTTGGCAAGACATATATTCTCTTCATCGGACCAATCAATCTTGATATCGTATCGATCTACCACACATCTTGTATGCCCTGTCCTTGGTCCTAAACCTTCACCATGAAAATGTGTCAGCCCACAAGCAAAACATTCAGGAACTACTAATAAATAGTGCTTACCATTTGGCACGATAATTGCTTTATTTACATTTGGCTTATTAGCTTCTATATGTGCAACATACGTTGCTTTTTGTTCTTCTTGTTGTTTCTTAGATAATGAACGGATAATTTTGTATTGTCTGGTCATGGCTCTTGTAACCCTCCCTATTTTGTAACCTAACTTGTAACCTCCTAAATCCAGTCATATCAAGGGTTCGACAACAAAAGTTACAAAGTTACATGGTTACAAGAAAAAATACACACTATATATAATTCTTTATGTTAGTTTTCTTTGAAATAAATACATGCGAATGTATTTTATTAATGTAACCTTGTAACTTATGTAACTTATCACTACAAACTATTGATATATTAGGATTTTTGAGGTTACATCAATTGGTTTTAAAGTGTAACCTCATGTAACCTAATATCTTTCTAATTGTTCCGAGAAGTCAAAGCCTAACTCTTGGATAACTCCTTTACTAACACACACTAAGCGGAAGGTCTTGCCACTAATTTTTTTCGAATGATAATCTACTATTTTTCCTCGCTCCTCTCTCCCAACAATGAATTTACGATTTAACCATGCAGCTCTAATAGTTTTTTCTTCTACACCTAATAATTCCTTCAAATAATTCGGTGTTATCCATAACACACCATCTTTATAGACTGCTTTCATCGGACGGCTTAATTCATATTTACGGAAAATTGCTCCACGATCTGAATCTAAATCTTGTAGCATCATTTCAAGTAACTGCTTCGGCTTGTCCAATGCCTTGTTCTCGGATACTAATTCATCAAATAATTTGTAGAACTGCATTAAATCTATATCTAATTTGAAGAACATATTCAGAAGTTTCCCTGTATAAATTAGTACTGCGAAATTTCTAGCTACACGGACAATAACAGGATTGTTCTCAGCTTTTTTCTGGCAGACTTCCACATACTCATTAAATTGTGGAAGTAAATTTTTTTTATGCTGTTGCCATTTCTCTACAAATTGCTTGCCTATTTCTCCATAATAGGAATCGATTCCGTTATGTAAGCTAGTAAAGAAGCTAGGCTTCACATTTTCAAATGGAATCCCCTCAATAGAGATAATACGTGCAGCCACCCCACCTTTTTGCTCCGCATATGCTGTAAGGCTTGCCTCACCAGTTGAAATTAAAATGTTATTCCAAGTAAACTCTTGCTGACTCCCTGTAGTGGATCCTCGCCCCTTTGAACGTCCACCACTAAAGTTATAAATGAAATCACCTAATGTTTTTTCATTTGCTTTTCGTGAATCATCCAGTATCAAAGGAAAACTATTCAAAAAAGTGGTTTTACGCTCTGCTGCTACCTTTGTAATGTTCCATTCACTCATTAATGTGTCTGTTCCCCAAACACTTGCACAGGCTCGTAGAATAGTAGTTTTACCGTTCGATGTTTCACCAGCAAAATCAATAATAAATGGCTGAAATTTTAAATCTTTCAATAGTACAGATGCAAAGCTTGCAAGTATCATCAATAACGCTCTGGGGTGATTTTTAATAGGATTTAAAACATGTTCAATCCAATCTTCAACCGTTCCAGACATTTGAAAGGCATCTAATAGCTGCTTTTCTCCTAAATCATTTGGTTTAATCATTATTTCATTTGACAGCATCGGATGAACGAAATAACCTTTTATATGGCCTATTCGACTAACCAAATGTTCCCGTGTTAATTTAGACTTGTTATGCATTAAGTAACTGTAAAAGTAATCAATCATATTTTTCGCATTGTTTTCTGTGACAGCTAATGATCTATTGGATAACATAACTAACTCTTTTCTGGAACCGATTTGAGAAGCGAGAACAATAGCTTTTCTAAGTCGATGTTCGTCTTTCCAATTCAGTTCATAATACAGATCATCCGTTTCAACATTTTCAAATGATCTCACGATCAAAGGAGATTGACTACAAATTAAATGTTCCTTTTGCTCTACGGATCCATCACGTAATACCTTTTCAGAAATCTGATATAACGAACCATGTTTTATTTGGTATCCGTAAGGAATCAAATCAACCTTTTGATCTGGAACGAATGTATTTGTGCATTCCTGAATAGCTTTAGTTAATTGTTCATCACCATAAGTAGTTTTATTTTGTTTACGGTCCCACTTATCACGCATTAAAGATGATTTTCTAAAGATACAGTCCATCATGTGATAATCACAATTAGTCCAAAATGCCAAATCATTCACAAATGCCATATCTGCTTCTGATTGCGAGCTATAGAGTTGTTCCCAACCGCCATTCATGAATAATTTAAATCGGGAACCTGTTTTACTCTTTTCTGCAATTTTTATTATCTTTGATTCAGATAGTGCAGCTTTACCATGTCCATTAGATTGTTGTGGAAGTGCAGAAACTGTTTCTTCCCGTTTAAATACTTTTTCAATAAACGATTCAATTTCTTTTCCTTCACTTATTGCTAGATCATTCAACGTTTCACCAGTGAACGTTATAAATCGTTTATCACTGTAAATTTCGTATCCAAGCTCTGTATTCTTATTCTTAAATTTATCGCTATCAAGGTTAAAATTTTTAATCCACACATGTATTCCTTTTCCACTTGGTGATAGCTCTGCATACGATAAGTTTGTTATTTCCTGTGCTAACTCTGATAATGTATCCAAGCTTTCAATATTATCTATATCAATGCATACGTATGGGTCCGTTTCGGATAATACAAACCCTATACCTTCCCCTACGTCATTTTCATAAGCTTCGTATATCTTATCGAAAGTATTCCAAGTCCGAGAGTTAGTGCTACTCGCTTTTTGTATCCCATTAATACGATAAGGAACCTTTGTAAATACACCTTGCTTTTCATCCCATTCTGCCTTCCACAGTACCCAGTTTTTCAATTGTTTTAGTTCTTCTGGAATGTTTTCAGCAGCAACTAAAAGAATTTTTTCTTTCTCCAATATTGCCATTTACTCACCTACTTCCATTTGTGCCGTTGATAATTATCCCTGTACACACGCCTGCCAAAGCATATTTTTAATTACCATTCATTCGCGATTTCTAAAATCACTTCTTGAGCTTTTTCTGCTGGATACCAGCGCTTACGAGATTTCTTCATTTCAATTGCCCTCATTCGAGGATCTGCTAAAAACTCATCTTCTAAAAATCTTTCACTCATACATGTTAAGTCCGCCAAACGTTTTACATCCACAAACCAAAGAGTTTGTTTAACTTCTTCTTCGATTTTTTGATTTATATATTGGCGTATCGCATTTTTATCAATTTGAACCTCTATGTTCGCTGCAGGAAACATTCATCTCACCTCTAATCATTTCGCTATCTACAGAATATCATGTATTCCACAGAATGCAAGCTAAAGTTTCCTGCAGATTGCAAAAATATGAATTTAAGTATACAATTTAGAAAAAACGGGGGTGTTTTTATTGTCTGGAGAAAACACAAATTCATTTATGTTAGGTGAATTTATTAAAGAATTAAGAAAGGAAAAAGGATATACATTAAGAGAAGTCGCAAAAAAGACAGGGATTTCTAACACCTATATTTCTAATTTAGAAAATGGAGTTAAAGATTCACCTTCTATGGAAACACTTTTTAAGTTATCAAAAGCATTAGATGTTAATTACACTCAGCTACTAGAAAAAGCTGGTTATATAAGTGAAAAGGATAATATTTTGACTAAAGATGAAGAAAAGGCATTTGAAGCTGCAGCATTTCTTCAAAGCAGTGAAGAATTACATTTAATTTATCAACAACTTGAAAAGTCTAAATCAGTAGAAGAGAGAAAAGAATTACTAAACAGAAAAGAACGCTTAGAAAAGCGCATATCTAAAAAATGGAATCGTTATGATGAAGTCTATAAAAACGTTATTGAACATATAAAAGACGAAGTATCCTTACTAGAGGCTAATAACAAAGCGTTCGAAAAAGGCGTTTCAATACCTGTATTTGTTGATGAACAAAATACTATAAACATCAAAGTTTATAAAAAGGATTATGTATTAAGCGAGGAAGATACGAAAACATTAAATTTAATGATTAAAGGCTTTTTATACGATAAAAAATTTATCAAATATAATGAATAATAACTAAACTCACATATCCCTGTACACACGCCTGCCAAAGCTAGAAAGGGATGATTTGAGTGAAGTTATATAAATCAGCAAAAGAACCTGAAATATATCACTATTTCAATGCAGACAAAGAACAATTGTGGATGTTCCGCCACAAGTATTATGACAGTGTTGGAAAACGTCGAGAGAAGAAAAAAAGTGGTTTTAAAACAGACAAAGCAGCATTGAAAGCCCTTTTGGAAGTAAAGGCTGCAACGCTGCGTGGTGAAAAAAGGTATGTAGAAAATGACCAAATGACCGTTGGTGAATGGCTGTACACTTGGTATGAAACGAATAAAGGTAAGTGGAAAAAAGGGACACAGGTTCAACGAGAAATCATTGTACGTGTCCACTTAAAGCCCCTACTCGGCCATTACAAGTTACAAAAGTTAGACAAGCAAACATATCAAAGAGTGTTTATCAATAAACTTGTTGGTGAATACCAGGCTAGCACAATACGGGCATGGCACACCATTTTTAAAATTGCTGTTAATGCTGCAGTAGAAGAAGAACTACTCAATCGTAACCGCTTCACGAAAGTAACAATTCCGACTGAGAGCAAAAAGAAAAAGGAAGCTGCTAACTTCCTTACTCCTACTGAATTGGTCACTTTTTTAGATGATGCCAAACAGCATGAAAATATTACCCACTACACTTTTTTCCTTACGATCGCCTATACAGGTATCCGCCGCGGCGAAGCATTGGGATTGCAGTGGAAGAATATCGACTTTCAAAACAACACTATTACTATTGAGCGTACTAGGGATGTTATTGGCGTCCATACACCAAAAACAACGAATAGCTATAGAACTATTCTAGTGGATGAAGCGATTATGAGACAACTCGAAACTTATTTAAAGTGGTGTAAAAAAGCGTTATTTAAAAATGGCCGTAAGTTGCAAGATGACTTATCAAAAGATGATACGTTTGTGTTTATATTTGAACACGCAGCTGATCCAATTGCTCCGACAAGTCCTACTTATGCATTCAATAAAATTTTAGATCGGACTGGACTTCCAAAAACAACGATACATGGTTTACGGCATACACATTGCACCATCTTGTTAAATCGTGGGCTCAATGTGAAAGTTATTTCCGAAAGGTTAGGAAATACACCAAAGATGATTATGGATGTATACGGTCATGTTCTAAAGGAATTAGAGGTAGAATCTGTTTCGTTGTTCAGCCAAACGTTACAGGCTAGTGGGGCTAAAACTGGGGCTAATCAATTGTAAAAGTCCCCTAATGTATTGCTATAGCAGGATTCTCACTAAGCATTATGCTATACTATTTCTATAATCGAAATAGTAGAAAGAGGGATACTGATGACGCATTTACAACAATTAAACGCTTACTTTACTGAACATCGCGAGGCTCATTTGAATGAATTAAATGAATTTTTACGTATTCCAAGCATAAGCTCATTATCAGAACACAAAGGAGATATTCAAGATGCTGCTGAGTGGCTAGCAAACGCCTTCAAAAAGCTAAACTTAGAAAACATCTCAATTACCCAAACAGCAGGTCATCCTGTTGTTTATGCAGATTGGTTACATGCTGAAGGAAAACCAACTATCCTTTTTTATGGTCACTATGATGTGCAGCCTGTAGATCCATTACACTTATGGGAGAGCGAGCCGTTCAGTCCTACGATTCGTGACAATAAATTATTCGCACGTGGTGCAAGTGACGATAAAGGCCAAGTATTCATGCACTTAAAAATGATTGAAGCACTATTTGCTACAACTGGTACACTACCCGTAAATGTGAAATTCATTTATGAAGGGGAAGAAGAAATCGGCAGTCCTCACCTCCCTGCCTTTGTAGAAGAACATAAGGAAAAATTAGCTGCAGATTTAATTTTGATTTCAGATACGGGTCTTTATGGACCCGGAAAGCCTGCTGTGTGCTATGGCTTACGTGGATTAACAGGTGTTCAAATTGATGTACGCGGGGCAAAAGGTGATTTACACTCTGGTCTATACGGTGGTGGCGTGCAAAATGCGATCCATGCATTAGCAGAAATTTTAGCGTCCTTCCGTGATGAACATGGCACAATTCAGGTAGAAGGCTTCTACGACAAAGTCTTACCATTATCAGAAGAAGAACGTAAGGCTTACCGTGCACTAGGCTTCGATGAACAATCAGTGAAAAAAGAAGTCGGTGTGAAAGAGCTGTTCGGCGAAACTGGCTATTCTTACTTAGAGCAAACATGGGCTCGTCCGACACTAGAGGTTAACGGCGTGTTTGGTGGTTTCTCAGGCGAAGGCATTAAAACTGTATTACCTGCTGAGGCTGGCGCTAAAATCACATGCCGCCTTGTACCAAATCAAGAGCCAGAAGAAATTGTAGCACTCTTAAAAGCACATATCGAAAAACATAAACCAACTGGTGTTGAAGTAACGATTTCTGAATTCGATAAAGGGCGCCCTTTCTTAACGCCATTCGACCATCCATTTATTCAAGCGGCAGGACGCTCATACGAAAAGGTTTATAACGTACCAACTGCTTACACACGAGGTGGCGGTTCGATTCCTATCGTAGCTGCATTCGATGAAATTTTGGACTTGCCTGTCGTATTAATGGGCTTTGGCTTATCCAGTGAAAACTTCCATGCTCCAAATGAGCATTTCCATTTAGAGAACTTCGATAATGGTTTACGCGTTTTAGGTGACTATTTATATGAAGTAGCTGGATTACAAAAATAAGGTTTACTTCTCATTGTTTTTAAGCCTAGAATTTGTTTTTAACATGTTCTAAGACTTATTTAATCGACACAAAAAGCCCCTCCGCGAGAGGGGCTTTCCTTATAAAGGGTTCGGTGTGAATTGGAAAAAATGAAAAACTCAGAAAAACGATAAAATTAGTTGATTGGCGTGTAGGCGGTGACCATAGCCGTGTACTTAGCAAGGATAGTAAGGTTCAAATTTTATATTCTTACTATTTTTACGAATATTTAGTGTTGCAAATGAGTGTTTTATGGTTAGAATAAGATATGTTCAAAAAAAGAGCATAACAAATAAACCCAAAATAAAGTAGCTCTTAGCTACCCTTAATTTGGATTTTTTATAAGTTTATTCAAACAAATAAAGTGTGTCGTTCTGGCTTTGTGGATTTTAAGTTGAATTTTTCTGTGGTAGGAATAAGACTCTTAAAGAACAAACTCCAGCTTCGTGCACTTTTTTTGCTTTCTAAAACGAGTCGGTTTATCATTCTAGAAATCATACGGATTGTTAAATCCTCACTAATAAATTTATTTAATATTTTCCAAACAACTTTTCGAAGATGACCTGTGGTTATCATGCTTAACAGCATGACAATACATTGGCAATATATGTGGCATAACCAACGTTCATTTTTCATGTCTTTTATCTGCTGAATTTTCAAATGGGATTTCCACTATAAATTATGTTGATTGTACATAAAAAGCCTCCTCTAGTTGTCGTTTTAATAGGCGGTGACTCCTTGGGGGGCTAGCGAACAGCTTGAGACCACGCAGGAGCGTTAGCGACGAGGAGGCTCAAGGGGGTTCGCCCCTAGGAAAGCGTCCGTCGAAACGGAAATCAACGGCATCGAAGAAAAAGCCATGGCGGAAACGATTAATCGTTTCCGCCATGGCTAAAATTCATTTTATGGACTTTTTCAGTGCCCTCAGTGAGAGGGGCTTTCCTTCTACATACTATTCACCAAAAATCGTTACAATTTCAGCTGATGTTTTACGCTCTTTTGCCTTTGGAATATCATCAAAATAACCAACTTGCAGCATCGCAATAACGCGTTCACCTGGCTGTACCTTTAACGCTTCTCGGCATTTCGGATTATCTAAAAAACCAGGTGTTTTCCAACAAGAGCCGATACCTTTATCCCACGCGAGTAACTGCATGTTTTGAATAAAAGTACTTGCAGCAGCAAAATCTTCAAGACGTTCTTTTTGGCGTGCATCCTCCGGTACGATAACAAAAGCATAACCACCAGGAAGCGTGAACTTCGTCATTTGTTTTGCTAAATCTTCACTTGGAATATCCTGCCACTTAGGAATAGTTAAGTCTCGCAATAAATCATGAAGTGCAAATAACTCTTTACCGCATGCTACAACTAAACGCCAAGGTTCACGATTCCCATGATTCGGTGCCCAAACAGCATCATCAATAATTGCTAGTAATTCTTCACGGTCTACAGGCTGCCCATTAAATTTTTTAATTGAACGGCGCTCGATAATTGCATCTCTTACAGATAAAAAATGTTCACTCATTTACTTTATCTCCTTCTAGAACTTTACATCATATTGTAATACGTATTTTCTATCTCTCACATTATCACAAATCGTTGAGCTTTAAAATAGCTATCTCCCTAAGCAAAGCTATCATCAATATGAATGTAAAAATACGTCATACTTGGTGTATATGCAGTCGAATCCTCATAAAAATACGGTCGGTTAATACTATCCGAAGTATGCGCATTCACATAGGGAATTCCATTCTGGATACTCGTAACGATAACAGAGTGATCAATTCTTCCATTCCCCTGAAAATCATAAAAAATGATGTCCCCTAGCTCCAACTCCTCAGCATTTTGCACACGCCTACCTTTTAAGCCCGTTTTGGAGCCTTCTAAATACCACCTAAGGGAATGTGAGACAGACCAGCTAAAGCTCCAATTTCCCTGCTGAATCCACCAGCCCTTATCTCTGCTTGGTGCACCTCGCATTGGTGCTCCCCCAGCAAGTAAGCATTGTGATATATAATTCGTACAATCAACATCAAAGTTTGGAAATGCAGGATTACGTCTGTTCCACCACAAATTCGCATACTGAACGGCTGCCTGCCTATTATACATTTTTGCCACGTTTCCCCTCCCTTCGTACATGATATGTAAAGATTGGCAATTCTATTAGTTAGGTTTATTCATCAATTATGCCTTGACATAATTGTATCCAAATTTGCAATCATGTTCGGTTACCTTCTGAATGAAGGTAAAATTGATGAAAGAGTTCACCTTCGATGCTATCTTTTCCAATTTTAAGATTGTTTTTGCTACAATAGGAGTGAATGAAGTGTAGATATTTAATTTATGAACAGAAGGGATGTTGAATGTGAAGCAGCATGCTGAGAAAGAAATCTTACAGCCTACTCTTTTATGCGATAAAAAAGGAAACTTGAATCCAGCTTCCATAGGATTTGCACGAAAACCTCTCATAAATAGCAATTTAAGTGGTCATATAATGCGCAAAAAGAAATGGAATTATTGGTGTGTATATGGTGATGAGATTTTATTCTCCGCTACTATTAGCCATCTAGATTACGCAGCGGTCTGCTTCGTATATTTCCTTGAATATGAAACACAGCGCTATTTTGAAAAAACCATGACAATTCCACTTGGTGGCAAATTGAAGATGCCTACACAAGTGCTAGAATCGGTATCCTTTAGCAGTAGTGAAATGACCATTGATATGACCTATATACACGCTGAAACTCATTTATCCGTTTCTATTCCTAATTTTGATGGAGACGTTTTACGTGCAAACCTTGTCATTCAACATCCGCCAGCAGATGAGTCATTAAATGTGGTCATCCCTTGGAATCGCAAAACATTCCAATTTACAGGCAAACATCATACGCTACCTACCTCGGGAAATGTGACGATTGGCAATCGCCGCTTTATATTTACGCCTGAAGAAAATTTTGCCGTACTTGATTATGGACGTGGCGTTTGGCCGCGGGAGGCCACATGGAATTGGGGTATGGCGTCTCAACGGGTTCGTGGTCGACGTATTGGACTCAATTTAGGGGGTAAATGGACAGATGGTACGGGAATGACTGAAAATGCCGTGTTCGTTGATGGTAAAATGACAAAAATTCATGAGGATTTATTATTCGATTATGATCGAGAAGATTTTATGCAACGTTGGAAAGTAAAAACAAAGTTCACAAACCAGGTGTCCTTAACTTTTTCTCCATTTTTTGAGCGTGTTGCGGCAACAAATGCTAGACTCGTAAAATCGGAAGTACATCAAATGTTTGGTTATTATGATGGCTCCATTTTACTGGACAACGGTGAAACCCTCGTTCTTCGACAAATGCTTGGTTGTATCGAAGAACATCGTGCAAAATGGTAACAAACGTGGCGTCTCAAAGGGAATTTGAAACGCCATCTTTTTGTGCTTTAGTTTCCATGCAATGCAGCAAGTATTTTTTCAGGGTCATCTGTAAAAATTGCGTCTATACCGAGCTGCTGTAATTCTTTAGCCTTAGCGATATCATTGACCGTGTAAACACGTACAATAGCACCCTTTTCAAGTGCTGCACCAACAGATTTCCTGAAAGCTGTAGGCAAGCTAACATGTAGAGCATTGGTCGGTATTCCGGCTGTGTAGGTTGTAAAATCAATTAAGATTTCAGCAAATAATGCAGCCGTTTCAATATACGGCGCCATTTGTGACACCAATTGGATAGATTCATGGTTAAAGGAAGAAATAATAACTCGTTCCGTCATTTGAAATGTTGCTACTTCCTTTATCACAAGCGTCTCAATACCATCGTAAGGAAAAACATCCGTTTTTAACTCAATATTAATACGGTGATGTGTGCCTGCAAATAGCTCTAAAACTTCTCCAAGCCTTGGAATATTTTCTCCTACAAACTCATCAGCATACCAGGAGCCAAAATCAAATGCTCGTAGCTGCTGCAGCGTATAATCTTTTACATAGCCTGTACCATTAGAGGTGCGGTCAATTGTTTCATCATGGATGACGACCACTTCCCCATCTGCAGTTAAATGAACATCTAGCTCGATACCAATAATAGGTAACTTCGATGCTGCATAAAAAGCAGCACCTGTATTTTCAGGGTAGTGTGAAGATACACCTCTATGCGCAAATATGTCCAAATGAATGCCCCTCCCTTTTCTTGTTACTTAACAGTCTAACAGTAAGTAGATTATTACACTTACTCTTGAAAAGTAAAATTTTGTATAGTAATATGAGAACCTATTTTAGGATTTTGTTCTGTGATGGCCTGCTTATATGCAGGATTGTTAGCTGATACCGTATGGATGTGTACGAGCTAGGACTAACATCCAAAATTCACTCTTCCAAATCCATGACATCCACTGAAGAAATTATATTTGTAAGTACTTAGGAGGTGCAAAAATGACTGCACAACACCCAGATTTCCAAGCTGAACTGGAGCGGCTCGCCTACACCAAAAACTATATGCAACAAATTTTAAGCGAGTCTCAAAGAGATTTACAATCTGCTCAAGAAAATATACGTAAGTCGATGGCAGATCTCGATTATTTAGATTCGAGTTTGAGCTATTTGAACATCTTAACAAACGCACGCTTCTTTGAAATGGCCCGTCACCAAAAGGAAGGCTTAGAGGCTGTTCAAAAAAAGCCTTATTTCGCGCGTATCCATTTCCAAAAAACAGGAGATCCAGAAGAGTTCTTATATATTGGTAAAACATCCTTATTTCATCGTGAAACGCATGAACCAATTATTGTTGATTGGCGTTCCCCTGTAGCAAATGTCTATTACGACGGACGACTTGGCGACATGGAATATGATGTTCGCGGAGAAGTTCACAAAGGACATTTATTTGCCAAGCGCCAATATAAAATTAAAGATGGTCAATTGCTCGATATTCGTGATATCGACTTAACAACAAATGATGAATTACTGCAAGAGGCATTAGCAGGCAAAGCAGATGTTCGTTTAACAGAAATCGTCTCAACTATTCAGAAAGAGCAAAATGAAATTATTCGAGCTCACCTCCGTCAGCCGATTATCGTACAAGGTGCTGCAGGAAGTGGAAAAACAACGATAGCCCTCCACCGTATTTCGTACTTTTTGTACACAATGGGTGAGAATTTCAATCCGGAGCAGCTCATGATTTTAGCTCCAAATAAATTATTTATTGATTATATTGGTGACGTTTTACCGGAGCTTGGTGTCGATAAAATTTGTCAAACAACGTTTGCAGACTATGTTCTAGCCTCGACAAAGCTAAAATTAAAACTTCGTAATCCAAATGAACAGCTAGAGTCACTTGTTTCAGATGGTGCCAACCAGCCAACTACATGGATTTCTGAAATAAAAGGCTCACTTTATTACCGTGATGTAATGGAACGATATGTGCAAAAAATTGAGCAAGAAATTGCGGCACAATTTGAAGATGTATTTATTGAAAAATACCGTATTATGCGTGCCTCTCATTTAAAGAAGTTATTTTTATATGAGTTTTCCTATATGCCAATTGAGAAGAGACTCGCGCATATAAAAAAGGTGATGGCGAGCCATGTTCGTCAGAAGAAACAGGCTGTCTTAAATATGCTGCATGCTAAATATGATGAAGCACTTGGTAAAGCTTTAAACGGCATTCGTGACGATGACAAACGTCGTCGCGTTGTCACAAAGTATATCGATGAACGCGATGAACGTATTCCCGCAATTGAAAAAGAAACCAAATCAACAGCTTCTGCTTACATGCGCCGCTTTTCTAAATATAATGTCAAAGCGCTCTACCGTACCCTTCTAACAAATGCAGAACTATTAGCAGAACTTGCACCCGAATGGCATTATCTCGAACAACAACAGTTTTTACAAGTGCATGCAAAGGAACAATGGGTGTCAGAAGATTTAGCGGCCATTTATTATTTACAAGCACGCATGAAAGGCATTGCTGATGAATGGAAAATGCGTGTCGTGTTCATTGATGAAGTACAGGACTATAGTTTATTCCAACTTGCTGCTTTAAAAACTGGACTTGAAACAGACATGTTTACAATGGTGGGCGACCTAGCCCAGGGGATTCATAGCTATCGCTCACTAACTGCCTGGGAACCTGTACAAAATTTATTTCCACGTGCTAGCTTTCGAACACTTCAAAAAAGCTACCGAACAACGATTGAAATCATGGAAATCGCTAACGAAATTTTAGCGCAAATGGATGAACAACTTCCACTAGTTGAGCCTGTCGTGCGTCATGGAAATCCGCCAACCTTTGTACAGGCAGCATATTTTAATGCCCAGCAAATCGAACAGATTTTTGATAGCATTCGTGCCAATGGGCATCAGTCAATTGCTTTGATTTGCAAAACAACAGTCGATGCAATTGACATGCATCAGGCACTAACCGATTACGGCATTACTTCACAGCTACTGACAGAGGATGAGTCTATAAATCAGCAAATGTTACTCGTAGTACCAAGCCATTTAGCAAAGGGGCTTGAATTTGATGCAGTGATTGTTGCAGCCTTTAACACGCCCTTTTTTGATTCAAAAATTGACCGTAAACTTCTCTACGTTGCGTTAACACGTGCCATGCATGAGCTATATTTAATTGGTCCAACAAAAAAGACATTTCTGTTAGAAAATTAAAAAGAGTCGCTAACCAAGCCGACTCTTTTTGATGACAATGGATGAATAGCAAGGTTATTTATGTCTTGGTGGCAGACGATAAAATTTACCCTTTGATAAATATGCTTTGACAACCTTCCACCATGACCTAGGGGCTTCCTTTGGAGGAGACTTCTTTTTTGGCAATGCCGGCATGCGCATGATAACGACTCCTTTCATCAGGCTTATTAATACTATATGGGCATAGTACGTATTTATGATAAAAAAGAGATTGATCACTGTATTGATTGCATTATGACCAATTGAGGGTTCCATTTGATTTGATAGTTCTATTCAGCATACTGTTTACATTGTGTCACTTCAATCACACTTACTAGATGATTAATTGACGTTTTTCATAAATAAAAAGAGTGAGTAGCGAGGCGTTTAGCTCACTCCTCACTCTTCACTCTTCTTTTATTTTTTTACGTAATAGTCAATTTGCTGTGCTTTCATAAAGCCAGCCTTTTCATAAACAGAAAGCGCCTTTCTGTTTTCGATTTCAACATCCAGCATGACGTGCTTTGCGCCAATTTGGCTAGCATAATTCTTCGTAAATAACAATAAAGCTGTACCAATACCTTGTCCCTCGTACATTGGATGAACGGCTAATGCTGTTACCCATTGAACTTCATTTTCCTCTGCTGTTGTCACCGTACCAACAACCTTACCATCTTTGTGGGCTATCCATAGATTACGCCCATTATTAGATGTATTAAAGGTAATTAGTTCTAGTGATTCATCTGGCAAATCACCAAAAGCCTCACTATAAATTGAAACTAGCTCTGCTTGCTCACCAGCATAAGCAGCTATAATAACCTCATCTTGTAGTACCACTGGCTCTGCTTTAGTCTCTAACGTTGCCTCTGAAAAACTGTACGTATAACAACAATTTTCAATAAACGTATGACCATAAGGTGAACCATCAATGACTAATGCCAATTGGCCTTCTGCGCCTCTTTCTAACAGTCCAGCTTGTAAAACTTCTACTAAAGCTGTACCAATTCCCATTCGACGATACGTTGGTAAAACAACTAGCGACCACTCATACGTATATAGCCCCATTAAATCAATAGCACTTGCGGCACCAACTAATAAATCCTTGTCATCGTCGTATGCTAGCACCATAAAACCTTTTGATTCAAAAGAGCCTGCTAACGGTATATTCATAATAGTCTCGTATACTCGATAATCATGTATTGTTGCTTCTTCGCATAATGTTCTTAATTCATTCAATGTTTCGCCGTCTAACGGAAAAGACACTGTAATTACAGAAATTTTCATCATTTACTCCGTTCTTTTACCAGACTATTGCCCTATTGTAGCAAGAAAGAAAATAAGCTGGCAACATTATTATGTGTGTTTACCAGCTTATTTTTACCCTTTATTCACAGGTACTAAAACTCCCACCTCAAAATTAAACATAAATCCGTTTGAATGAGAGATTAAGCACTCATAATTATTCAATTAATTCAGACCAACATGATGTACATCACCTCAAATAAGAGGCTGTTTTGGCAAAATAATTGGAGGAAGAAAGGTAGACCATGAACTCAATATGCTATTGCAACGTCAGCACTAGCACAATCTGTGCATCGTAGTCCTTTCCCTACCTTAAAGTCCCACTATATGATTATAAATGATGGGCAGACGATTCAAGCATTTGCGCGTAAATCCCACCAGAAGCAATCAACTTCTGTTGTGGACCCGCCTCGACTAGCTCACCTTTTTGCATCACAAGCACAATATCAGCATTGTACACAGTATTTAATCGATGGGCAATAACAAAGCTTGTACGACCTTGCATCAAGGTTTCCAGTGCTTCTTGAATAGCTAGTTCAGTAACCGTATCAATGCTACTTGTAGCCTCATCGAGTAATAAGATTTTGGGGTCTGCTATAAGTGCTCGGGCAATAGATAGCAGCTGCTTTTGTCCTTGGGAAATTTCACTTCCGTCTGCCGCAAGAAGCGTGTCATAGCCATCTTTTAGCTTCATTATAAAATCGTGTGCGTTTGCACGTTGCGCCGCCTCTTCAATTTCTTCATCACTAGCATCTAATCGTCCATAACGAATATTTTCTCGCACCGTTGCTTCAAATAAAAACGGATCCTGTAACACAAAGGCCATCTGTGAGCGTAGTGCTTCACGTTCAATTTGTTGCACGTTTATACCATCAAATAGTACCTCGCCCTTCGTGACTTCATAGAACCTAGCAATAAGCTGGAGAATCGTTGTTTTCCCAGCACCAGTCGCACCAACCAATGCAACAGTTTGACCTGGTTCTACTCGAAAACTTACATTCTTTAATGTGTATGCTTGCTCTGACTGTTCATACTTAAAATAAACTTTTTGGAAGGCTACTTCCCCTTGGAGCACGTGTTTTTGTGAAGTAGGGAATTCTATCTCCTGGGGTTCATCCAGTAAAGAAAATACACGTTCCGCACCTGCAATCGCTGAAAGTACTGTATTGAATTGGTTGGCCAAATCATTTAATGGCCGGGTAAACTGTCGTGCATACTCAGTGAATATAACAATTACTCCAATCGTCACATGACCGTAAAGTGCCAGGATTCCACCAATTCCTGCAACAATTGTGAAACTCATATTATTTAAAAAATTCATGACCTTAGGGATATAGCCAGAATACGTTTGTGCCCAAAAGCCTGTTCTTTTTAAGCGTAAACTTTTGTCACGAAACTCCGCTTTCACTCGTTCCTCCTGTGAAAATGCCTTGACAATTCGCTGCCCAGAAATGGTCTCTTCAATCATTCCATTAAGCGCCCCTATCGCCGCTTGCTGTTCTTTAAATAACGGCGCTGTCCGACGTGTAATCCAACGCATTGCTAAAAACATGATTGGAATAATTGTCATTGTGAGTGCAGTTAATAGAGGGCTCAAACTTAGCATAATGACAAGCGTACCTCCGAGCGTTAAGACACTTGAAATAACTTGGATAAAGGAACTGTTCAATGTTGCACTAACTGCTTCTATATCATTTGTCACACGGCTCATTAATTCCCCATGTTGGCGCCGATCAAAAAACGATATCGGAAGACTTTGGAAATGTGCGAACACACTTGTTCGTAGTCTGTAGATTGTTTGCTGAGCAATACCAATCATCCAATAGTTTTGTAAAAATAATGATACAGCTAACAGCGCATAGATTCCTATTAGCAAAAAGATTCTACTACCCAATCCCTCAAGTTCCCCTTGCATCACATACATATCAATCATTTTTCCGATTAAATAGGGACCTAGTAGTGCCAAAATTGAGCTTGCCATAACGAGTAAAAACACAATCATTAAAAGTACACGCTGTTCATCGACAATTTTCCATAAACGCCCTAGCGTACTTTTCCAATCGGCTGCACGAGGTCCCTTTTTTTTCTGCACGACCTGCTTTAAATCATCCTTCGTCAAAATCGGTTCATAGCCAAAAGGTTTTTGGAAAAATCCCATTATTCCTCCACCTCCTGTTGGGAAATTGCGATTTTTTTATATAACAGAGAGGACTGCAAAAGCTCATCGTGTGTGCCATATGCGACCACCTCACCTGCATCTATTAAGAGAATGCGGTCTGCCTCTTTAGCCGTACGGATTTTTTGTGTAACGACAAGCATCGTTGCTCTTTCATCGCTCAAAGCCTCCCACAACGCCTGCTCCGTTTTCACATCCAGAGCGCTAGTACTATCATCAAGCATTAATAAATGCCCTTTTCTTAGTAATGCCCTTGCGATGGATAATCGTTGCTTTTGACCTCCAGATAAATTCACACCCTTCTGCCCAACACGTGTATCGTAACCATTTGGAAAATCTTCAACAGAAGCATGAATTTGTGCTTGCATAGTTGCTTTCAGCACTTCGTCCATTTCAGCCTCTGCATCACCCCACCGAATGTTATCAGCAATGCTACCTGTAAATAACAAAGACTGCTGAGGTACATAGCCTATGATTTCTCGCAGCTCTTGCAAATCCCATTGTTGCACATCTTTTCCTTCTACCGAAATCTGACCTGACGTCACATCATAAAAGCGAGGAATAAGTTGTAATAACGTAGATTTACCAGCTCCTGTTGCGCCCATAATCGCTAACTTCTCACCAGCTTTAACTTGAAAACTCACATTGGACAGTACAGGTTTCTCTGCACCTGGATACGTGAAACTCACGTTATCAAATGCTAATTCACCAAACTTCGCTTTGCTAGAAGCTTCTTCAGATGTAGAAACAACCTCTACTTCATTTTCAACAGCCAATACTTCTTCCATACGTTCTGCTGAGGCTTTGGCACGCGCGTAAAAAATAATGATAAAGGCAAACATCGAAAACGAGCCTGTCATACGCATTGCATAATTGACAATGGCTACGATATCTCCGAGTGGCGTTGTGCCTGTAGCGATTTGCTTTGTACCAAACCATAGTACTGCAAGTAAACTCATATTCATGATGAATAATAGCACAGGCATAATGTACTCCATGGTGCGTAGAGCCTTCACCGTATCTATTTTTAAGTGTGATGCCACCTGTTCAAAGCGTGACGCCTCATATGTACCACGCAAATAAGCCTTCACTAAGCGAATAGCTTGTAGATTTTCCTGTAGTACACGGTTTAATCGGTCCACACGTTTTTGTACTCGTCCAAAATAAGACACACCCTTTGACACCATAAAAACAAGAAACACAAAGATAATCGGCGCACCTATTACCAAAAAAAGGGCTAACTTTGCATTCACGACAAAGGCCATTACGATACTACCAACTACTGCAAGTGGTGCCCGCAGCATAATACGTAGGCTCATAAATAGTACCGTCTGTACCTGTGTCACATCATTCGTTAACCGAGTAATCAGAGAGGCCGTTGAAAACTTTTGATATGTAGCAAGCGTGAACGATTGAATTTTCTCGAACATTGCGTTTCGTAAGTCAAAGGCAAAGCTTTGTGCGGTATGCGATGAAAAATAAGAATTGACTACTCCCGCTATAAAAGCTAGGAAAGATAAAATGAGTAAGACCGCTCCCCATTGCCATATCAATTCATGATTTTGAGCACGTACTCCTTCATCTATTATTTTGGCCATAATGATTGGTTGAACAAGCTCCACAAATAATTCTAACAACATTAAACATAAAGCAAATATTGCAGTCCATTTATAAGGCTTTACATACGAAAAAATTTCTTTCACATTCTCTCACCCCTTGTTTGAGAAGATACACCACTGAATCTCGATATAGTTCTAATTACCTCAACGAATAATATTTTTATGCTTTTTCATCTGCAATAGAAAGCCATGTTACACAAACAAGCATAACAAATATACCCATTAATTGCCAAAATCCTAATGATGTACCAAACATAGTTACAGAAATAACCATAGCCGTTAACGGTTCAATACTTGAGAGGATACTCGTCTCTACAGCTGTAATATATTTCATGCTGCTTAAAAAAAGGACAAAAGCGATTGTGCCGAAGACAATTAGTGCAATCATTAAACCTGTAACCTTCAAATCCATAAAAACAAGCCACTGCTTTGATTGCCAAATTCTACTTACAATTCCTAACGTTAGACCACCTATTAACATACCCCAGCCCACAACAAGCAGTACACTCCATTCTTTCATGAGACGTGCTGGATATAGCGTGTAGAATGCAAAAGTTAAGCCTACCGCTACTCCCCATAACAAGGCTTTATTACTAACTAACAAAGCGTCAAATGAAGCATTCGTTAGTAATAAGAATAATCCCCCTAGTGTACCAATAATCCCTAATACTTGATATTTAGGTGGCCATTTCTTTAAACTAAGAGAGACATACGCAACAACAAAGATTGGCGCTAAAAACTGAAGTAAGGTAGCTAGTACCGCATTGCTTTCATTTATTGCTGCTACGAAGGCATATTGTACACCCAACATCCCTGCTACTCCAAAGATGATAAGCTGTCTACTCCATGTTTTTTGTTGCCATATACAAAAAATATTTTTTCCCGTTAACACTAAGTATGTGAGTAATACAATACCTGCAACTGACAAACGAATTGTTAACATAAAAGAAACTGTCAATGGCGTATGATTGAGTAACCATTCCATTAAAGGTCCTGTTGCCCCCCACAGCATCGAGCCAGAGATAATAAAAATTAAACCTTTTAACCGTTCCATGCCAATCCTGCTTCCTAATATACGTACTAATTTTTATTATTTTTCTTCAAAACTATTCATATTTTTTGTTAGTATAGTCCTAATGTTCTACTCTATCAAATATTTACAAATATATTCATAATGACTAATTCCCGATAATTCTCTATAATATTAGTATATATTGATTACCCAAGGAGATTGAAAAATCATGAGTCAAATCCATAAAACATTTACGATTGATGAATATTATTTAAATTCACTTCCTTTTCCTGCATTTGTCATAAACCAAGACGGACAAGCTTCTATTTGGGGAAGGAATGCTGAACAGCTATTTGGTTTTTCTGCTACTAATATTAAAGGACATACTACTCCATTCATACATGAAAATCTACTACGCCAGCTTTCATTAGAAACGTTCCAATCAATACTTCAAAGTGAGGACAGTACGTATTTAGATAAGATTCAAGTGTATACAAGTTCAAATGAAGAAATTACTACGGCATTATTGGCTAAACCGTTTATCGAACAAGGTGAACACCATATCCTTTTAATGTTTATGTTACCTGAATTAATGATAAATTCTGTATCAAATAGTCGCACTTTTGCAGACTTAAAGCATGGTTTAGACTCAACATTCATGACTGTAACACTAGACCAGGACGGATTTATTTTAGAATGTAATGCTGAATTCCTAAAAACAAGTCAATGGACACCAAAACGTGTTATCGGTAAAACATTTTGGCAACTGTTCCCTGATAATGATGTGAGTGAAAAAATAACAAATACTATCTGGCGCAATTTAAACAATAGTAATACATGGCAAGGTGAAGTCGAGAAAGTAACGAAGACTGGCCAATCCTATTGGGTACTCTTAACAGCTATTCCAACGTTTAACCTTGAAACCAATGAACAACAGTTTATTTTAATTGAAAAAGATATTACGAAATCAAAAACAATGCAGCATCAGCTTGAAAAAATTGCCTATATTGATACCGAGACAGGTCTAATGAATGCACATCGTCTTGAAAAAGTGATTTCCAGCATGATTGAAGAGGATAGACACTTCTCATTTGTATATCTAAGCATCGATAAATTTTACACATTAAAAGAGTTACACGATCAACAAATTAACCAGAGCCTGATTATTGAATTTACAAATCGTATAAAAATGTATTTCCAAGACAGTGCAATGGCACGTATAAATGAAAATGACTTTGTTGTCATAACACCTTTAAGTGAGTGGTTTATTCAAGGCTTCTTATCTTACTTACAACAGCACCCAATATACAGTAGTAATATTGCTGTGCCTATTTCCATTAGCGGTGGCATTACACGCTTCCCTGAAGATCAAACAACCTTCTCTCAATTAATGAAGGCATCCATCGCAACAATTACATCGGTACGTGAAGCTGGTGGGGATAAAATTGTCTCATTATCTAAAGCAACACATAAAGCTTTAAATCGGAAGGCTTTAATTGAAAAACGCTTACTACAAGCGCTTGATCAGAAGAACCTTAAGGTGCTTTATCAGCCACAAATTGATGTTAATACAGGCAAAATTTCAGTCGTAGAAGCACTAGTTCGCTGGGAAGATGAGGTAATGGGTGTTGTTTCACCAGATGAATTGATT
This sequence comes from Lysinibacillus sp. NPDC048646, assembly GCF_050272295.1. NCBI lineage: Bacteria > Bacillati > Bacillota > Bacilli > Caryophanales > Bacillaceae > Lysinibacillus > Lysinibacillus sp. NPDC048646. The sequence goes on along the minus strand of NZ_JBNNLZ010000004.1, from coordinate 66,829 downwards.
CCAATTGCTGAGGAAACAGGGCTCATAAACAATATCGGTTCATTTATGTTAGAAAGAGCTTGTGAGCAGGCGTTAATTTGGAAAAAAGCTGGCCTGCATGTAAAAGTAGCCATCAACTCTTCTGTACGTGAGTTTCGTGATAAAAACATGGCCAAATCCATACTTGATATGTTAGCAAAAACAGGTTGTCCTGCAAGCCTTCTTCAAATTGAAATTACAGAGAAGTTTGCTTTAGAGGCAGAAGCTGCAACCTTTATTACGCAACAAATGCGTAAGCTTGAAAATGAAGGTATTGTTTTTGTATTAGACGATTTCGGTATTGGCTATGGTTCATTCCGCTATATGCAGATTCTACCAATAGATACATTGAAAATCGATCAAACATTTACAAGGTCAATGTTAAAGTCTGAAAAAACACAAAAGCTAATGCATGGCATGGTGCAATTAGGCAAATCTATGGAGCTTAAGGTGGTTGCTGAAGGTGTCGAAACTGCTGAACAAGCAGATCTTTTAGTCACATATGGCTGTGATGCCATTCAAGGTTATTATATTAGTAAGCCTGTTACACCAGAGGAAATTGAGGAATTGCTTGTAAAGTAATATTATTTTTGGCTGTCCAACTTATTGGACAGCCTTTTATTTTTAACTCAGTCTACATCACTAGCTTTATTTTTTGTATACTTTTTTAATATTCGTTTTACTCAAATACATTGCACGGAATATAAGCTGCATAAATACCTCTGCAAATACCAACCCCATGACAATCGCACCAGTAATTAAAAATGCCTTTAGACCATATTGCAAGCCTTGTAAATAATCATCTTCTACAACATTTCGCATCGCGTTGTATGCCATTCCCCCCGGCACAAGTGGAATAATACCAGCAACAATAAAAATAATCATCGGCATTTTAAAACGCCGTGCATACAAGTGTGCAACAATGGCAACTACAAACGATCCGAAGAAAGATGCGTTCACAACATCCATTTCATGTTCTGTTAATACAAAATAAATAAGCCAGCCAACTACGCCAACAAAACCACAATGAAACAAAGTTTTTCGAGGTACATTAAAAATAATCGCGATACCTGCTGTTGCAAAAAAACTGACGATTAATTGTATGATTATATCCAAATCATCCGCCTCCTAAAATGATAGGATGACGGCAATTGCTGCACCGATCGCAAATGCTGTTAAAAACGCCTCTGCTCCCTTTGCCATCCCTGACATAAAATGACCTGCCATTAAATCCCTCACCGCATTCGTAATTAAGATACCCGGTACAAGTGGCATGACAGAACTAATAATAATTTTGTCTATTTCTGCACCGTATCCAGATTTTACAGCGAAAAAGGCAATAAGACCAATTACTAACGAAGCAGAGAATTCAGAGAAAAATTTCACCTTTGTTAAATAATTCATCAACACCAACATAAGGAATCCTAGCCCTCCCGCTACAAACGCAGCAGGGAAATCCGACCATCCACCTTTAAACATTATAAGAAAACAACCACTCGCAAGAGCGGCTGATAAAACTTGCATATAAATGGGTAAAAAATAATTTGTTTTTTGTATCGACTTTAACTCGTCATAAGCCTCATCTAATGTTATTATGTGAGATGTGAGTCTACGAGATACTGAATTTACCAATGCAATTTTTTGTAAATCTGTAATTCTACTGGAAATAGAGGTGATTCTCGTCGGCTGTGTCTTACCTAACGAAAAAATGATACCAGTAGGTGTAGCATAACATTGAGCATCAAGCATATTTTGAGATTGTGCCATACGCAGCATCGTATCCTCCACACGGTATGTTTCCGCACCACCTTCAATCATGATACGTCCTGCGAGTAACAAGCAGTCAATTGTAAACTCATTATCCGCTTCATTTAAGTTCATTACAGTTATCTACCTCCTTCAAAAGGTTCCTTGCCAATAGTAAATAGTATCGAACTGCTGATAAAAACTCAACCGTAAATATTCAACATTTTTTTACATGATTTGTAGATACATATAACTTTTCCGATGGTTCATACGTCTGATTGTATAGATAAATAATTTACAGAGGGGAGCGTATCCAACATGATGCAGGAACGCAGAAAACGACGCGGCCCGATGATTGATTTCCTATTAATCGGCCTCATTATTACATTAACATCCATCATCCTTGTCATTATCCTATCAAAGGATGACTTTAAGTTTCAAAAGATTAGTGCTTCAAAAGATTCAAACTCAGATTCTTTAAATAGTAATTTATCGACTGAAAGCTCTGCGTTTCCAGGGATACGTATTGTAACAGACGTTTCCAATGATAAACGCACACCTTTTGCCATTCACTACCCACAAACAGAAAATAAGGTTTTTAATGACACCGTACTACAGTACATAACGGATTCAAAAGAAAACTACTTGGCAGAAATGAAAAAAAATAGCACCAAAGATGCAATGGGCGAGCTAAATATTAGCTTTGAGACCTTTCCATATCACGAACAATATTATTCTTTTGCCCTGACAAAAGTGCAATACTTGGGCGGAGCCAATCACGAAGTTTCTACAAAGACATTTTTCTTTAACAATGAAACCGGTGAACAAATCGATATAAAAACATTATTGCAAAACGATGAAAATAACTTATCGACAATTGCTACGCATGTCCGCAAAGATTTACAACAAAATCCTCAACTAAAAGATGAGCTCAATAAGGATGAGTTACTGACAGCAACGGAGCCAAAATGGGCGAATTTCGAGCGTTTTGCTATTGTGGATGATGCGTTACTCTTTTACTTCGATGAATATGAAATTGCAAACGGTGCAGCTGGTGCCCCAATTGTAAAATTGCCACTTACACTTATTAATCCATTGCTAGCATCTGATTTTCAAATTGCTATGGAAACTATGGAACCAACCAAGCCACAAACTCCAGGAGATCCAAACGCTAAGCGTATTGCGTTAACTTTTGACGATGGCCCACATCCCATCGTAACAGAACAAATTTTAGACATCCTTGATAAATATCATGCAAAAGCTACATTTTTCATGCTTGGTAGTCGCGTACAATATTATCCTGATATTGCTAGAGATGTGCTTGCACGTGGACATGAGGTTGGGAACCACACATGGAACCATCCTGTATTAACAAAACTATCATCAGAGCAAGTCTTAAAGGAATATTCTTCAACTGCAGCAGAAATTGAATTAGCTATCAATCAAGGTGCGACTGTCTTTAGACCGCCTTACGGTGCAACAAACAAGGACATTAATGCTCAAATTCCAATTCCGGTAGTACTATGGAGCATTGACACAATGGATTGGAAACATCGAAATGCACAACAGTTACTCCCTTATGTTAAAAATCATCTGCACAATAATGCAATTGTCTTAATGCATGATATTCATCAATCAACCGCGGATGGACTGGATGCTGTACTTGCCTTTTTACAAGAGCAAGGTTATGAATTCGTGACAGTATCTGAAATTCTACCGTATCGCCAATAAGCAATAACATTAGTAATAGTGAGAGAACTTCTATCAGTATTACTAAGCTAATCAATGAAAAAGTCCAATGAACTCCATTAGAATTCATTGGACTTTTTTTTATTTTATTTGCAGTGTGTCGAGGGCTTTGAAGTCCTTCAGCTGATAGCTCTTTACTTCATTGCGTGCAACTGTGTATAGAGTATCATCTATATAGACAACACGCTGTACGAGTTGCTCCCAATCCTCATACTGATCACCAGAATTTTTACTAATGATATTGCCTTTTAACACTATTCCTTTTTCTGCTGTGATTTCGTATATTTGTGCGCCTTGGCCTTGGTATACGACTTCATCTCCTTGACCTGCTTCATACAGTACTACTGGGAAGCCGTAGTAATTGTACTCGTTATTGCGGAATAACGCTTTAGGATTGTATTGCACGTCTGAGCTCGAGCCTTTCCCACCAATTTTCACTGTTGACTGCTCTTTTGGATTTTGGAAATCTGATACATCAAATAAAGACATTTTCATATTCGTTGTAACGGTAAAGTTACGCTTCGAATAAGTGTCATAGCGCTCTTCTGTATCATAACCAATACCGATTAAGTGTGTGTCATCCAAAGGGTGTAAATAGTTGCTATAGCCAGGAATTTTCAATTGTCCTAACACAGTTGGTTTCTTTGGATTCTCTACATCAATGACAAAGAGAGGATCAACCTGCTTGAATGTTACAACATATGCTTTCTCTCCCATAAAACGAGCGGAATATACTTTTTCACCAGGTGCTAAATCCTTCACTGATCCAAGCTCTTTTAAATTTTTATCTAAAATGAATAGGTGATTACGAGATACGTTTTGTTCATCCCACATATTCCCCTCTGTTGTAACAATGCGGAAATTACCTTTATATTCATCCATTGAATATTGATTTAGCACAGATCCCTTTACTTCAGCCGCACCGACAAAGTTCAATGCCGTGCCATCAATAGCCCATTTAAATACTTGTGTATCTACTGACGTTGGCATCCAAATCATATCCATGACCCTCTTGCCTGCAATGCCTCCTTGATTTCCATCATAAATCGGTGTCGTTAAATACAGTGCATTTTCTGACATGTATAGCCCGCTACTACCGCCTAAGTAGCCTTTCGTATTGGCTTTTGCTTGCGCACCATTTTTCATATCCACAGCTGTAATCAAGCTATACGAGCCATCCATTGTGTTTGGTAATATAGTAATTTTCTCAAGCGGTAAACTTTTATAGTCTTTACTTACTGTACTATCATAAGTTTTTGGCTTTAAATCTAGTGTTTCGCCTTCCTTTAACATCCAATAATTTGGATGCATATTACCGATTAAATACAGTGTGTCATTCGTAATGCGTATATCCTGTAAGTATCCCTCTTGTGCAACCTCACGTATAAATTTTGGATTTTTCGGATTTTTTATATCATAAAAAGTTGCCATTGTCATGTTCATGCCTGCTTTTTCGATATATTCAGCTCCGATTGCTATTAATACATTATCGTACAACGCAAGCTTTGAAATATACTGTGATTCTTTTAGCTTGACTGTCGTGGCTAATTTTAAGTTTTTCGGATTGCTGGCATCTACAACCGTTATACCTTGATCTTTTACCGCATAGATTATGTCATTTTTGACAACGACAATATCACCTTCTTCTACACCATCTACTTGATTGTTTGTTGTAGAGGAATTGCTTGAATCAGTGAAGGAGCTTGCTTTATCTTCCTTACTTATAAAATTTTCTGTACTTGATTCTACTTCAATCTCACTATTACCATTCGCTAAAATTGCTTTGAAATATTGTTGAAGTTCTTCCTCCGATTTTACGGCTTCCAACTTCTCTACAACCGTAAATGCAATAACATGTGACGCTGTCTTAAGCTCACTTGCTGCAAATGCTTGCTTATGGACATGTAATTTATAACTTCCTGGCGCTAACTGACTAACGATAAGTGTTTTATTATCCTCTCCCAATGTAATGGTTGCCGTCACTTTTTGCCCATTATCATTCGTTACATAGACATTTTCATCCGTTATTTTGCTAGCCTTTAATGTTTTAGAGAATGACGCCTTCCAACTTTGAGTCGTCATAATCGTATTGGCTGCTTTTGCCTCAGCTTTTGGGACCATCATAAAAGTAGAGACCCCTGGCAATATAGCGAGTATGGAGATAACCAAAATTGCTATCCACCTATTTTTCATGTTTTTCCACTCCTTCATATACTTGTTTAATCATTAGACTGTCAAAAGATAGGAAAGTTACATTTTTCTGATAATTTTTTTCGTAAAAAAACGAGGGGAATGAATCCCTCTCGTTTACTCTTCAAACGGCCATTTCGGTAACATTTTTGCTAATGGTTTATCATTTCGTCTACCCAGTACATAATCCGCCTGCATAATTGTATGGATTTCACGCGTACCCTCGTAAATTACGGGTGCTTTAGAGTTACGTAAAAAACGCGCAACTGGATAATCATCCGAATAACCGTATGCTCCATGAATCTGGAGTGCGTCATCCGCTGCTTTATTAGCAAAATCACAGGCTTGCCATTTCGCAAGAGATGTTTCCCTTGTATTACGGATACCTTTATTTTTCAACTCGCCAACACGATAAACAAGCAGTCGGCACATTTGATAGCCTGCCTCCATCTTCGCAATCATCTGCCCAACTAGCTGATGCTCGCCAATTGGCTTTCCAAACGTTTCGCGCTCATGGCAGTATTTCACGCTTGACTCGATACATGCTTGCATAAGACCAACTGCACCTGCCGCAACTGTAAAACGACCGTTATCCAGTGCTGACATCGCAATTTTAAAGCCTTCTCCTTCTTCACCTAACCTATTTTCTACAGGTACGCGCAAATCTTCGAAAAAGAGTTCTCCAGTATTACCTGCACGAATACCATACTTCCCTTTGATAGCCTTGGAAGTAAAACCAGCCATTGAACGCTCAACAATGAAAGCACTAATGCCATGATGCTTTTTTGATTTATCTGTGTAAGCAAAAACAATAAAATAATCGGCTATATCACATAATGAAATCCAAGTTTTTTGTCCATTCAATCTATAAAAATCACCGTCACGTACAGCCGTAGTTGACATTGCTGCCACGTCTGACCCTGCTCCTGGCTCTGTTAATCCAAATGCACCAATGCGTACTCCCTTTGCCTGTGGAACGAGATATTGCTCCTTTTGCGCTTCGCTACCCCATTGCATCAATGTCATGCTATTCAAGCCCGTATGCACCGATACAGCCGTTCGAAAAGCTGTATCTCCTCGCTCAAGCTCCTCACAGACGATGGCAAGTGCGTTATAATCCATGCCACTGCCTCCGTACTTCTCAGGTACACAAACCCCCATCAATCCAAGCTCTGCAAGTCTTGACCAAATGCCAGCATCGAAGCTTCCTTCCGCATCCCATTTCGCAATATGTGGCAATATTTCATCATCAACAAACTGGCGTACTGTTTTACGTAGTATTTCCTGCTCAGTTGTAAATTCGAAATTCATGACCATCACCTACCATTTCACAATCATTGCAGACTTATGAGACGTTTCTTTAATAACAACGCCTCGTTTTGCCATTTCCTTAATATACGTATCACCTGGGACGATGGCTTCAGGCGCAAAAACTCCGCGATTCGTAATCGAGCCTTCGCCGATCATTTGTGCAACTACAGAAATTGTATTGGCTGTTGCACGTGCCATTGCAGTTTCGTTAATTGTCATGTCTTTACGTACAACCATTTCGTACTCATAAGTGACTTGCTGTTGTGCTTTCTCACCTGCCACAATCACACGTAACAACACAGCATCTGGTTTTGTTCCAAGCTCTAATTTCTTCTTGAGCGCCTCTCGTACGACAGCTCGAACAGGCACTTCTATACTATCTACTTCAACCTTATTACTAGAATCTAAGAATCCCAAATCTGCTAACAGTTTAAATTTCTCAGCGTGCCCCTTATAACGAATCGTTTTATATTCTAATGTTCGAACATTTGGGAATGTTTTATATAATGTCGATATGCCACCAGATGTATAAAATGCCTCAAGTACGCCAAAACCATCGAAATAAATGGGCTCGACTCCCGTTAATGATGGCACTTCTTCAAGTTTACCCTTTTGAATCATTTTAGAAGGTTGCGTATAATGATCAAATACACCATCTAAAGAAAATACACGTGTATAGTGTAGTGGTGGCTTAGGATCTGTTGGTATACCACCAACGAATAGCTTAATAGATTCTACTTCATCTAATTTTGATGCACCATAGCCTGCTAATATATTGATCATCCCTGGCGCTACGCCCAAGTCAGGAATAATTGTAACGCCCTTTGCTTTTGCTTCTTCATCAAACTTCAAAATCTTTTCTGTAACACCACCGATATGACCACCTAAATCTACAGAATGAACACCTGCTTCAATGGCTGCTCTCGCTACTCGCTCATTGAATGAATAAAATAAGGCATTCACTACGACATTTCCTTTCGAGATCACGGACGTCAACGAGTCGTCAGATTCCGCATGAAGTTCAACAACTTCAACTCTATCTGTATTCAACGTATCTACAAAATCCTGTGCCGCCTTCACATCAATATCTCCTAAAAACACACGTTCTACATTGCTATTTTTAATTAAATCACGAGCTACCTCTTTCCCCATTAAACCTGCACCTAATACAACAACTTTCATCATGAACATCCCCTTTCATTGATCTGTTACTCTGTATCGATTTGTGCTCTTTGTAATTTTCCGCTGTAATCTATATAAATGCTCTTCCATTCTGTATATACATCCAATGCGGCAACGCCCGAGTCACGGTGACCATTCCCCGTCCCCTTTGTTCCACCGAATGGCAAATGAATTTCAGCCCCTGTTGTGCCTGCATTTACATAAACAATACCTGTGTCTAAATCACGTTGTGCGCGGAAAATCGTATTAACGTTTTGTGAGAAAATAGAGCTAGATAAACCAAATTTCACATCATTATTTACTTCAATCGCTTCATCTAAATTTGCGACTTCAATAAGAGAAACTACCGGTCCAAAAATTTCTTCCTGCGCAATAATCATTTTGGGCTTCACATTTGTAAACAATGTGGGTTCATAGTAAAACCCTGTATCATAAGGTGCCTCATTTAAAATCCTGCCACCTGCTAGTAATGTTGCACCTTCTTGTTTACCAATCTGCACATAATGATTTATTTTCTCAAGGGCAGCTTTACTTATAACAGGACCGATTTTTACGCTTTCGTCCAAGCCATCTCCAATTGTTAAATGCTGCATTGCTTCTAACAGAAGCCTTTCTAATTCTTCTCTTACATCTTTATGCACAATCACGCGACTACATGCCGTGCATCTTTGACCCGCCGTACCAAATGCACTCCATAAAATGCCTTCCGCTGCAAGATGTAAGTCCGCATCGTCCATGACAATAACCGCATTTTTTCCACCCATCTCCAAAGAGATTTTTTTCAAATGTTTTCCACCAAGCTCTGCTACCTTACTCCCTGTCGTAGTAGATCCAGTAAACGAAATCACTTTTACATCCGGATGCTCTATTAATGCTGTTCCTACAGTCGGTCCTGTACCAAAGACAATATTTGCAACACCAGCTGGCAAGTCGATCTCGTTAAAAATCTTCGCCATTTCGTATGCCATCATTGGCGTTTCATTGGATGGCTTCCAAATGAATGTATTTCCTGCCACAATTGCGGGAAATGACTTCCATGTAGCAATGGCGACTGGGAAATTCCAAGGTGTTATTAAGCCCACAACGCCAATAGGGGCGCGTACACTCATGGCAAATTTATTGGTAAGCTCAGATGGCGTTGTCTCCCCAAACAATCGTCGCCCTTCCCCCGCCATATAATAAGCCATATCAATCCCTTCCTGTACTTCGCCTCTTGCCTCTTCAATCACTTTTCCCATTTCTTTTGTTAGAACAGTAGCTAGGTATTCTTTCTTTTCTCTCATCTTTTGACCGATGGCATATAAATACTCTGCACGTTTTGGTGCTGGCACAAGTGCCCACTCTTTTTGTGCTTGCTTTGCTACCGCTACCGCCTCAGCTACTTCACTAGCCGTTGAGCGCGGTATAGTTGCTAAATGCTCACCATTTGCAGGGTTCGTCACTGCTATACTTTGTAAATGCGAATGTGATAACCATTCACCGCCAATATAGTTTTTAATATCCATTACAAACACCCCCTGAAAGATTTCAATTATGCCTCAGCGGAATTACACCAATTTATGAAGTATACTAGGGCCTGCGAGATGCAGACTAGTTTAGCTGCTATCCATATGACGAAACACTGGCAATAAAAAACGTCTACTGCTTTCTTGAAGATAAGATTTTTGTATGGATGCCACATGTTTAGGCTAACTTCCAGTATGATCCCCTTCAAAATATTGACATCTGCAGAGGCTTTATCGTCATTCAGCTGTCATTTGAGCATCCACCGAAGTAAGGATTGACCCCACGTTCAGTGTACAATCTCCACAAAGTTCTTTCGCTGAACAAAAATAAATAATACACATTCTAGTTTTTTATATTCGACATTCGCTAGCTTATTCCCTTTTTTTCTAAAATAATTAATTATGCAGTGAAACTATTGTGTCTTATAATCGTATACAGTAACAACAAAATTACTATTGGAGGAATTGCAAAATGAATAACCATGAAATTGACTACAAAATATTTGGTAATGACATGCAATACGTGCAGGTTGAACTAGATCCACAGGAAACGGTGGTTGCGGAAGCAGGAGCTTTAATGATGATGGACCAAGCAATTGAGATGGAGACTATTTTTGGCGATGGCTCTAAAGGAAATGCTCAAAGTGGCTTTATGGGGAAATTACTCGGTGCAGGGAAACGCGTAATCACAGGTGAAAGCTTATTTATGACAACATTTACAAACGCCGGTACAGGGAAACGTCATGTGTACTTCGCTTCTCCATATCCTGGTAAAATCATTCCTATGGATTTGAGTCAATTGAATGGAAAAATTATTTGTCAAAAGGATGCTTTTTTAGCTGCTGCTAAGGGCGTTTCGGTCGGGGTCGAATTCCAGAAAAAAATCGGTGTAGGCTTCTTCGGTGGTGAAGGTTTCATTATGCAAAAACTTGAAGGTGATGGTATGGCCTTCGTACATGCTGGTGGTGCTATTCATCAAAAAACTTTACAACCAGGAGAAGTTTTACGTGTTGATACAGGATGTTTAGTTGCTATGACAGCCGATGTAGATTACAATATCGAAATGGTTGGAGGCGTAAAAACTGCATTATTTGGCGGTGAAGGTATCTTCTTCGCAACTTTACGTGGCCCTGGTACAGTATGGGTTCAATCATTACCATTTAGCCGTTTAGCAAGCCGCGTCTTCGCTGCAGCACCAATTTCACAAGGCGGTGGCGGTCAGTCTAAAGGTGAAGGCGGTATTGGCGGTTTATTTGACTTATTCAACAAATAACTGCAATCCCTCTTTTAATCATTAGCAAATTCTTAAACAACCATAAAGTGAAACTTCTATCCTTGGGAGGATTCCTCATCCCCACGGATTGTTAGTTGAACCAATCGGACTTTTACGGTCAGTTGATCGGCCACCTAGTTAACTCGTTCTCATCTTTCCACTTGTGGTGGGCGGCTTACTGACCGTTAATGCGGGATAAAACGGAGCACATCCTGCTAGAAATGTGCTCCGTTTTTTAGTCTATTCGATTGGATACTGCCTTACCCTGCCCATATGCACTAAGTGCATTAACATTGAGCGTAAGCATCGCTGTTCTTGTTTTCAACGAAGCACTGCCGATATGGGGAAGTGCCACAACATTAGGAAGCGTCAATAACGGATGAGCCATCGAAATTGGCTCATATTCAAAAACGTCTAGTCCCGCTGCCCAAAGCTTGCCATTTTTCAAGGTGTCATAAAGTGCAGTCTCATCTATAATGCCCCCACGAGAAGCATTAATCAGCACCGCATCTTCCTGCATCATAGCAAGTTCTTTCGCACCGATTAATCCGACTGTATCACTGTTATATGGTGTCATAATGACAACAAAATCTGATTGCTTTAATAGATCTTCAAGAGGTGCATATCGAAAACCGTACATTTCTTCTGCCTCGTGGCGACGTCTACGATTATGATATATGACCTTCATGTCAAAGCCTTTTGCTCGTCTTGCGACCGCCTGACCGATTCGCCCCATTCCGATAATCCCTATAGTTGCACCTGACACATCCTTACCGACTAACTGCATCGGGTACCAGCTTTGCCATTTACCATCACGCAAATAACGCTCACTTTCCGGGATTCTTCGTGCAGTTGCAAGTAATAAGCCAAATACTAAATCCGCAGTCGTATTTGTTAAGACACCAGGGGTATTTGTTGCCATGATGCCTCGTTTGCGTAATGCTAGCACATCAATATTATTGAAACCAACTGCTAAATTTGTCACAAGTTTTAAATTGGGTGCATGTGAAAGTAATTCCTCATCAACCTGATCAGCAATTGTTACCCATAATACCTCACAGGCCGCAACAGCTGCTAAAAGTTTGTCTCGTGGGATAACGATTTCTTCCTCCGACCACTGCTCAATATCATAAAATCCCTCTAGCGGCTCGACAATATGCGCCGGAAATTTACGTGTAATAAATAATTTCTTTTTCATGTTCCCAACACCCCTCTATTCGTTCCCCTTTTCGCCTTTAGCGTATCACTAATAAGCCAAGTGCTCAAGCATCCATTTACGTTCGATGATTGCTATTACAGCGAAGAGAATTACCAACTTCTAGCAACTTTTTGTTTCTATCCAGCACTTTGAAGATTCTATCCGTCACTTTAGCCATTCTATCCGTTTAACCGACAATTTCACCTAAAAAAACTATGCACCCTTTTCAGTGCATAGCCTTCCATCTATATATTAAAATTCCTTTATTGTTGTATCGAGGCGACTTGCAACTCTCTCCAATTCCTCTGAGGACTCACCAATGGATTCAATGATATTCGCCAACTCCGTTATTTGACTTCCAACATTTTGAAAGTTTACGATAGAACCGTCAACTGAGCCTGATATGGCATCAAATGCTTTCAAAGATTCTACATTTTGTTCGATACTGTTATTCACAAGCTCTTGAATTTCCTGAATCGCTTGTACTACCTGATTTGTAATACCATTGGACATACCAATTAAATCTGCTATTTGTTGCACCGAATTTTTAGTTTGATCTGCTAGTTTACGTACCTCATCGGCAACGACTGCAAAACCTTTTCCATGTTCACCTGCACGAGCAGCTTCTATTGCGGAATTTAGTGCAAGTAAATTTGTTTGTCCTGAAATATTTTTAACCATTTCAACAACAACATTAATTTTTGATGATGAGCGATTTAATTGTTCCACCATCTTCGCCATTTCGACAGTTTTATCATTTATTTTCCCAGTTTGTTCATTTATTAATACTATTTTCGAATAACCTTCAGTGGATACATGTTGCATTGTTTTCGCTTCATCGATACTTTCTTTCAAGTATGCATTAACTTGTTTCGTACTAGAAATAAGTTCTGTCACTGCCTCATTAGTATCATGAGACTGGGTTTCTAACTGTGTAGAAATTCCACCAACAATTCCCTTTACATGTGCACGAACATGATTTCGTTGCTCCTCTAATAACGTATTAGCGTAATTATCGTACTCTTCTAAAACGATTTGTTGCTCAAAATTGCAAATCTTACTGATGGCATCACAATACTTTTCTTCTTCACCTTTTGATAAATGCAACTCATAGACAATCTTTCGCAGGGACTTTTCAAGATTTTGAAAAGCGGCTAAATACCACTTTGGATACAAATTAATCTTTACGTGCATCTTTCCTACGCGTCGCCGCTTTTCTAAGAATGCTTCGTCAATTCGCCCTTCAAACATTTCAATAATGTGATGGCGCAATGTTTGGCGTAAACGCTCACTCGAACTGTGCTTTTGAATAACTTCACGTAAAGTCGGCACACTTTCAACTGCTTTATAAAAAGTTGCTACAACTTCTACAACATTTTGTTCAATATAAGGCTTCAAACTTCTAATTAATTGTAAATCCTGTTCTGTAAGACTGACGAGATTTAGCTGTAGCAAACGTTCCTGATCTTGAATAATAACCCCTGTATTTGACACATCACTAATCACAATTGTATTTTGCTTAGGTCTGTTCCCAAATTGAAACATTTTTCCACCCCATAAATAATATAGTATGCCATTCTATGCCTATTCTACTAAAGATAATCGAACGTTAACAAGTATTAAGAACTTATACACAATTAATTATAATGTGTAATTTTATAGATACAATAGTTCAGTAAAAAATATCTATCATATCAATAAACACAACTTATATTATCTCCTTTATAATTCTTAACAACTATAAATACAATGAAAAACAATCAATAAAGCAATAAATTTTGTATAATTACACGAAATTATTTTATATAAAAACTACAGTTACAAAAAAAACACCCATCCTTGTGACAGATGAGTGACTTTTCATTTACATAAAAATTATAATACTCAATATTGCCGCCAATACCAAACGATAAATCGCGAATGGCATCAGTTTAACTTTTGAGATTAGTGCTAAGAAGAATTTAATAGATAGTAAGGCAAATATAAATGAACTAATAAAACCGACTGCGTAAAAACCAAAGTAATCCATTGAAAGCGTATCCCAATTTTTCAGTACTGATACAAGACTTGCCCCTGCCATGATTGGAACGGCCATTATAAATGTGAAATCAGCTGCTACACGGTGACTGATACCAAATAGTACCCCACCTGAAATTGTTGCACCAGAACGAGAGAAACCTGGCCATAAAGACAAACACTGCACTAAGCCAACTTTAAATGCTAAGCCATATGAAATATTATCTAACGAATCAACTTTCGGCTTTCTCGGTGCAAACTTATCGGCAACAATCATTAAAATTGCCCCAGCCACTAACGCATATATGACATGCTCAACTTTAAATAAATGATCGTCGATAAAATCTTTAAATGCGAAACCTAACACTACCGCTGGCAACATACCAACAATCACATGCATTAAGTTGAATCGCCCTTTCATAGATCTAGATTGACCATCAATATTGTATAAACCAACTAAGCTTAACATGCGCTTCCACATAACGACGATTACCGCTAAAATTGAACCAAGCTGTACGACAATTTTAAATGTATTAGCAGGATACTTCCCTAAAAATCCTTCTGTTTTTAACCACATATCATCCACGATAATCATATGTCCAGTGGACGATACGGGTGCAAACTCTGTCATCCCCTCAACAAAGCCTAAAATAAGTGCCTTTAATAACTCTATGATATCCACATTGTCACCTTACCTTTTACCATTATTCAGCAATTTTTTGTGATGAAAGTGATACGACGACCACTTTACGCCAAGCGCTATTGATTTTTCAAACACCAACTAATTATAAGATACTCTTTTTTCATATACTATAGCTTTCTAACGAAAAGTAATATCCACTACCCAAAGCTCAGAACGACTGCCTATTCGCATCGGAGGACCCCAGAATCCAAATCCCGATGAAACAAGTGTATGCATTTGCTCCTTCATCTTATAACCATAATCAAGCTCAAATACTCGTGCCGTAATATACTGATTTGGCCACATTTGCCCCTTATGCGTATGACCTGACATATGAAAATCTACACCCTCTTGCGACGGAGTTACAAGATCATTCGGCGTATGATTCATGACAAACCACGGCAAATTATCACGGAGTCGCAATACATTTAATTGCTGTCGCTCTTTATTTGTAATATCTTCTTGTCCCGTTACTATAAACGCATTCCCAACTCGAATTGTTTCATCTCTTAAAATCTTCACACCGGCGTTTTCCATTTCTTCTACAAATTCAGGAATTTTCTTGCCGTAATATTCATGATTACCAAGTACACCATAGACACCGTAAGTAGCAGTTAGCGATTTCATCACCTCTGCCATTCCCTCTTTCACAAACCATTTAGGATCGTCATCGACAATGTCTCCTGCTAAAAAAATAATATCTGGTTTTGCTTCATTAGATAGATGGACAAAGCGTTGTAAATGCTTTTTATTGGATAGCACACCTAGATGAAAATCCGAAGCAACTACAATACGCATCGAAGACAGTTCACTATCCTTTTTATCCATCGTTATTTCTAAATTACGTACAACTGGAGAATACGCTAAATACGAGCCAACTATACATAAGAAAACCAATATGGCAATTGCTATACTTCCTATTATTTGTACATTTTTAAATGGCGTTAACCAAATTAAAAATTGCGCTGCCAAGCAAAGCATCAACCCATATTCAAACACAAACATCCAATAATTACTAATAACCGAAAACACTCTTAGAGATTCATGTACCCGTCCAATGACAATGCTAAAGGCAATGATATACAGTCCCAACCAATAAAAAAACGGGTAGTTGAACCATCTCATCGCAACAAGCCACTGCTTTACGCTCCACCCTAGGTAGAAGGTTAACGCGCTATATATACCAACTACACCTATTCCTAGTATCACTTTCGCCATATAAAAGCCCTCTACTTTCATATATTCATAGTTGATTATAGCATTACAATTTAAAATCGTATTTTCAAAGCCCTTTTATTTTTTCTTTACTTTCTGTAACATGATATATGTAAGAGAATATTTACGTATAAACAAGCAAAAAGGGGTGTATTCGAATGGTAAGATATAAATTTGAATCAACAGAGCATGAGTTATTCCGTAAAACCTTACGTAAGTTTTTAGCAGAAGAGGCTGAAGCACATTATGCACAATGGGAGAAAGATCATCTTGTGCCACTTGAGTTTTGGCGGAAGTGTGGAGAAATGGGCTACCTATGCCCACAAGTAGAAGAACAATATGGTGGCCTAAATTTAGATTTTAGCTTTAGTGTTATTATTCAAGAAGAGCTAGAGCGCATTGGTTCAGGCCTTATTGGAATTGGTCTGCATAATGATATTGTTGTCCCGTATATCGAGGCTTATGGGACAGAAAGCCAAAAATCTCGCTGGCTACCGAAATGTATAACAGGGGAATATATTACGGCTATTGCCATGACAGAACCAGGTACAGGCTCTGATTTAGCGAATATCCAAACAACTGCTTTACGCGATGGAAATCATTATATAGTGAACGGACAAAAAACATTTATCACAAACGGTATTCATACAAATTTAGCAGTGATCGCGGTGAAAACGAATCCATCCGCGGTGAAAAAACATCACGGCATAAGCCTTCTCGTGATAGAAGAAGGCACACCTGGATTCACCAAAGGACGGAAGCTTGAAAAAGTTGGTATGCATGCACAGGATACGGCCGAATTATATTTTGAAGATTGTCGTGTTCCAGTAGAAAACCTGCTTGGTGAAGAGGGAAAAGGCTTCACCTATATGATGGAAAAGCTGCAACAAGAGCGTTTAGCAGTAGCGATTGCTGCCCAAACAGCTGCAGAGGATATGCTGGCTTTAACAATAGAATATGTAACATCACGTCATGCTTTTGGAAAAGCCATTAGTGACTTTCAAAATACACAATTTAAAATTGCCGAAATGGCTACAAAAATAGAACTTGGCAAAACTTTTTTAGAATCTTTAATAGAAGACCATATCGCTGGCAAGAACGTTGTCACGAAAGTTTCAATGGCGAAATACTGGATTACAGAAAATGCGCGAGAGCTATCCGCCCAGTGTATGCAGTTACACGGTGGTTACGGCTATATGGAAGAATATAAAATTGCAAGACGTTATCGTGATATTCCTGTAATGTCTATTTACGCCGGTACAAATGAAGTGATGAAAATGATTATAGCAAAGAATTTAGGATTATAAGAAAGTGATATATTCTTTGTATATCGCACCGTCTTACATTCATGGCAGTAAAAGTAAGCATCGCTTGCATGGACAATTTTTTGAGACCTCGTAAGGTTGTCCAACGCACACCATGCTTTTCTTTTGCATCGGCAAAGACCCGTTCAATCATTTCTTTTCGACGTGCATGGATTTGTCTAATCGTATAAATTTGACGAAGATGTTCGACTTCTTCTACACAATCTTCCCAAATATGTCGCTGAATGAGCTTTTGATAGCTTTGACTTTGCGTACATCCATCACCTCAATCATTTATAGACGTACACTAGTTGATTGAAGCGCAGGAGGCGAGTGTGGCTGACGGCATTCGCCTTTTGCTACAGAGCAAAGCTTTCTGCGGGAATAGCATGAGCGAAAAGGCCCCGCAGGAGCGTAGCGACGAGGAAACTGAAGCCAGGCCCGCAAAAAACGTCCGCCGTAGCGGAAATCAATGGGTTCCTATAGATAAAAAAAAGACTGTAAACAAACTCAATATTTTGAGTTTGTCTATAGTCTGAGACAGCGGCGATTTCTGCCGCTGTCCCTTTTACACTCCTGGTATACGAACAATCACTTTAAATAAATCTCCATCAACATCAATGCTCATTCGTGCTCCATGTAAATCCACGATTGATTGTGCAATCGCTAAGCCTAGCCCTGAGCCCTCAGTATGACGAGAAGCATCTGCACGTTTAAAACGCTCAAACAATTCATCGGCATTTTCACTGATTTCATATTTTGCGACGTTCTTTACTGTGAATTCTGCCTCACCATTTGCTGTACGTTTTAACGTAACATAGACACGCGTACCTTCTAATGCATATTTTAATACATTGACGATTAAATTATCGATGAGTCTCCACCATTTTTGACCATCAACATAGGCATAAAGCGGTTCGTGTGGCATCGCCATTCGTAAATCTAAATGTCCTTGTGCTAAGTCCTCCTCATGCTCACCTACTGCCTGCTGCACAAGCTGTGTTAAATCAACACGACTTCGATGAAGCTCAATATTTCCACTCGCCATTTTTGATACTTCAAAGAGATCCTCAATCAGTACTTTTAAACGCTCGGATTTTTTATCTAGAATATGAATATACTGCTTGCGCTCTTCGTCTGTAATATCTGATTTTTTCAGTAAATCTGTATAAGTAATAATGGATGTTAACGGCGTACGTAAATCATGGCTAACATTCGTAATGAGCTCTGTTTTCAGACGCTCACTTTTTGCCTGCTCATGCATTGACGTACGAACACCTTCACGCAAGTGATTAAGATTTTCAGCATGCTTGGCAAGTGGTGATTTTCCCTTTATCTTTACATCTCGGTTCAGACGTCCATCCGCCATGTCCTTCGTGTCCTTCATAATACGGTTTAAATAACCCATTCTGGATAGAAAAACAACCATTGCCGGTACACCTACAATAGCGCACACCCCAAATACGAATACCGGGAACCCGCCACTTACCGTAACACTAGCAACAAAACTACCGCCACCAAAAAAGGCAGCTGCGACCATGACAATGGAATGTAATGCGATGGAACGATTTAAAAATAGATCAGTTAACGAATCTCCTAATCCCCACAAATAACTGTTTTTCAGATTATCCCCTAGTTTTTCTGCCGTATTTACTCGATCATACAGCCAAATAAGTTGTACGAAAAATGCAATACCGATAATGATTAAAACTAAAAATGTTAATAGAAAATCAATTAAAAAATGTACATAATTGGATTGGTAAGCATATTCAATTGATTCGAAGGCACTATGCGATGTAAACCAATACGTACAGCCAGTAATAAATAATATAGCGACTTGTATATCAATGCGTAGCTTTGCAATTTTATTTTTCTCTTTAAAGCCTTGCACCGCTCCAAGCACTTCTTTACGTCCTTTCCATGTAAAGATTGCCGCTATGATACTTGTGATCCAAATGATAAAAAACATATATTGATTACGTGTAAAACGGTCATAACCCTCCATTACTTCCGCTGACTGTGCTGCTGCCTTAGAAATTGTCATAGTACCTGTGTAATCGGTGGATTCCCTGAATGGATCTGAATCTAAATAGACTTCCGTTCTATAAAAAATATGGTTCAAATTATCACTTATATTCCAAGTACTTAATGGGTGTTGTTGTTCATACTTTACTTTGTATGCACTACTATCAGAAATATTACCTGAGCGAAACGTTTTTCCGGTTTCAGTATTTGTTAATTCATAAGACCAATAATTATAGTTTTTAGCGAAATTTTTAGCTTCCTCTTGCGCAGATTTTATATATTGATCAACAAGCGCTTCCTTTTCAGCTTTAATTTTCTTACGAACATATTCATCATCTTGAAAATTAGTAGTAATGTCTTTAATTTTTTCATCCCGCTCGTTTTCAAGCTTGGTCTGCAATTCAGTCGCGTTGACATCAGCCGCTTCTTGAATGCGATCCTCATATTGCGCTTTAATACTTGCTACCTGGTCACTTAGTGAACCATAGTAATTACGATGTTCTTCAATTTCATTCGCTGTGACTTCTATCTTGCTCTTTAATTCATCAGCATTTGGTCTATTCAATACCAACGGTCCCAACTCGGATTGAAAATTATCAAGCTCATGCTGAAAATTTTCAGATTGAAAATATGACTTCCCTATATACTGATAGCCTATCTGGGAAAATGTAAAGACCCCAAAAATAAACCAAATTAAACAAACAAGTGTGAGAAGAGATTTCCAGTTTTTTATCATTAAAATGACTCCCCTCTAAAAAATTCTTTCCAGCAATTGTAGCATTTCAGACGAACGGGTATTTACCATCTGATAGGCATAAACGCCAAAATAGATAAGGCCGATAACCCCAGCCACAAAACCTGCTATTGTTAGATAATGTTCTATTTTATTTCTCCATTTTATAGCCAACGCCCCATACCACCTTTAAATAGCGCGGATTCTTCGGATCTGCCTCAATTTTTTCACGTATTTTACGGATGTGTACAGCTACAATATTTTCAGCATTGTAAGCTTCTTCATTCCAAACACGCTCATAAATCTCTCGAATCGAAAAAACACGCCCTGCATTTTTCATTAGTAGTTCTGTAATTTTATATTCAATTGGCGTTAGTCGAACGGGTTCACCTTCCAAAATAACTTCTTTGGCATCCTCATCTAGTACAAGCCCGTCAATTTCGACCTTTGCTGTTCCATCATTGTACGTCCCAAGTTGTACATAACGTCGTAGCTGTGATTTCACACGTGCCAAAAGCTCTAATGGATGGAATGGCTTCGTGACATAATCATCGGCCCCAACGGATAAGCCATGAATTTTATCGCCGTCCTCCGCCTTCGCACTCAGCATAATAATTGGAATATTGCGCTCTGCACGGATTTTAAAAGTTGCCGTAATGCCATCCATATTCGGCATCATAATATCTAAAATAATTAAATGGACTTCATTGTTCTGAAGCTTCTCTATTGCCTCTACACCATCTGCAGCCTTCATTACATTGTAGCCTTCATTTTTTAAGTAAATTTCAATACCATCACGAATATCTTGATCGTCATCTGTTACAAGAACTGTTAACTTCGTCATGATATACACCTCGCTCTCAAATAATAGTGTACCTTTCAAATCTTAAAAACCAGCTAGCATAAAAATGAAGAAATTCTTAAGCTTTTGCTCATCTATATAACAGAATTACACTTTTCTTCCCCCAATTGTTAGGACAACAATACCACCAAGCAGCATCGCTACCCCGAATCAGGACGTCACACTTAAGTATTCGCCAATAAGGAATACGCCAAGCATCGCTGCAGTTAAAGGCTCCGCTAGTGATAATGTTACGGCCGAAGAAGAACTCATCTTCTGAAGACCACTTAAAAATAATAAATAGGCTACGCTTGTACACATGACCCCCATAAAGAGCATTGTCCATAAGTTATGTACTTCCAATAACCAGCTGTAACCGCCGTTCATCGAAAACGGTGCTAACAATAATGCGCAAATCGAAAATGTCATTGCCACTGCTGGCAATGCCTCTTCCTGTGCCATTAGCTTTTTACTAAAATTTGCGTAAAATGCAAAGGTTATTCCAGCACAAACGCTAGCAGTACAAAAAACGGATATAGTATCATTTGGCTCCTCCAATCTATACCATCCTAATCATTAACTATACAGATTTATCCAAAAATAGACAATTACTATTTTCCCTCTTCTCTTTCGTTCGTTATTAGGCTTTCCGTTAAAGAAAAGTTATAATAATAACAACAAAAGGAGCGAGCAATATGTACAAAACAATTGAAGAAACAGCTATTGACCTTGGTATGCTAGAACATCAGGTACTACGTCTTGTTTACGAAGGACGTATCCGTTCTGTCTATGATGGCACGCAAGTACTTATTAATAGCGGGCAATTTAGCACTTACTTTGAACAATTAGAGCGCATTAAAGAGGAAATTGAAATTTGGCGTAATACACCCATCCCTGAAGATATCGATATCAAAGATGAAGACTAAAAGTGCCAGGCACCCAAACAATTCAGAATTGTTTGGGTGCCTGGCACTTTTTTATATCGTTACGACAAAACCTGCTCGTTTGCCAATAATCTCTGCGTAATCTTCAACCATAACACTTGCAGTTGGATACATACCTGCCCCTGGTCCAACAAGCGTTAATGTACCAATGTAATTTGTGTCCAACGCTACTGCATTATTCACGTCGTCAACTGGGTAAAGTGGGTGTTCTTTATCCACTAGTTGTGGACCAACCTTTGCCACTACACGACCATCAGCAAGCTTTTCAACCTCTGCCACGTGGCGATAACGCAAGCCTTTTTCACATGCATCTTTTACTTGCTCAGCCGAAATACTATCAATACCAATTACTTCAACATCAGCCCAGTCTGGTTGTTCGCCAAATGCTAATGCACTTAAAATCATTAATTTTTTGAAGGCATCCTGACCTGAGACATCATTATATGGATCAGCTTCGGCATAGCCTAATTTTTGTGCCTCTATTAGAGCATTGTCGAAGGACCAACCCTCTGCACGCATTTTCGTTAAAATATAGTTACATGTACCATTTAAAACGCCTTGGATACGACTTACATCATTCACAAGTAAAATGTTTTTCATCGTTTTAATGACAGGCACACCACCAGCTGTTGTTGCCTCGAATCCAACAAAGACACCATTTGCTTTAGCAAGTTCCTGTAGCGCTAAACCACGCTTTGCAAACATCACTTTATTAGCGGTAATCACATGACATTTATGTTCAACAGCACGCTTCAAATAGCCAAAAGCCGGTTCTTCATTGACGATTGCTTCAAAAACAACCTGCATACCTGGCTCTGCTAAAACTTCATCCATACTTGTTGTCATCAAATGCGCAGTACCGGGTACGCGTTCACGGCTAGTATCTGTAACTAAAATTTTCGCTACTTCTAACTCAATACCTAATTTATTTTTAAGCTCTTCCCGCTTTTCGTTTAAAATATGATAAATACCTTGACCTACTGTTCCAAATCCTAAGATCGCTGCCTTTATAGTTGCCATTCCTGTTATTCCCTCCAACGTACACTTCCGCGGTTTTAATGAAGATAAAAATCTGTGCCTCACACAAATTCAAATAATTCAAAATTCAACTTATAGAAAATTGTAACGTAAATAAATGCTTTGCACAAGAAAAATCTTTCTAGGATGGACATTTGTTTTCTCTAGATGTGCAAAAGAAATCGGTTTCATTCCCTTTATTATACGCTTTTTCGGTTATTCTATAATTTTTGAACAAAAATTGACGATTCCTTTATAAAAAAATTACGTCTTTCTTCTATTATATATATGTATGTAAAGGCGTATTATAGAATTGTTCTTTTGAAGATAGTAACAAAAATATTTTTCTTTACATACGAGACTGTATACAAATTAAAGTATCTCACAAAATTTCTTTTTCCTGTCTATCTACACAAATTATAGTTAAATCAAATTCACTTCTGTTTTAATGTGATTAACAAAAAAGCTCATTCCCTATAGCAGTAGAGAATGAGCTGATATTATATAAGGGAGATTTAGCTTGCTTTTGTTAATAATAGATAGCGGTAATGAGCTAAAGCTACTTGCACAAGAATCTCTTCCTCTTGTGTAAAGTTTGGTACAGAATATGTACGTTCAACTAATTGAAATGTACCATATTTCAAATAATACTCTGTTGCTGGTAGTGAAATATGACTTGTACCATATGCTTGATAGGTCTCAAAAACCTCTTTCACTGCATAGCTTTTCTCTTCAGTACTCACAATTTCCTTAAAAGCAGTATGCCCAAAAGTTTGATGCCATTTTTTTTCAACTATCGACAGTAAGCTTTGAATGGAGATATTGTTCACAAACTCATGACTTTCATTTAATTCGTAAATAAAATAAGACGCGACGTTATGTGCACTATAAACATTTCCCATTTCAAACACTCCTTTTTCGATTTTTTTTGGATGAGAGTAGCAGCTGGCTATGCGACTACTCTCTTATCTTGCTATATATTCAAAAGTGGGGGAGCACTTATGAAAACAATTTTATTTTTTCATTTTCCATCACTGCATCGACTACCTTTAAAATCAATAGGATGTGTGTTTCTTGCAGAGCCTATGACCTATACGCTCTAACAATGAACAACTATCGAATGAGATCAGATGTTATTGTAAATGAATTCACTGTCGTTCTTGGTTGGTAGCCTTCGAACCTTTAACTTAATCCCTAGTATACAACATGGCTTTAAGTATGTCAATAATGCTTATAAAATTACTAGGTATTATTTATTGAAAAATTCAGACAAACAACCGAATGGGGTTTTTACTTCATGTAGCAACGTTTCACGTATTGCCAAATGAGGCTTTTCAAATGAGAAAATACGTAAACATTACAACACGCAAGCATCTTTATCTGAACGATTATTTTTACTAAGGATTACGCTTCTACTTCTTGTTGAGCTGCAGTTACTTGTGCAATCGCTTGTTCTAAATCGGTGATGATGTCTTCTACTGCTTCTAAGCCAATAGATAAGCGAACGAGCGACTCGGTTACTCCAGTCTGTATTAATTCTTCAGCAGATAACTGCTGGTGTGTAGTAGATGCTGGATGAATAATTAATGATTTAGCATCCCCTACGTTTGCTACGTGTGAGAATAATTTCACACTGTCAATTAGTTTACGACCTGCTTCACGTCCACCTTTAATGCCAAATGTAAGCACAGAACCAAAGCCATTTTTCAAGTATTTTTTGGCTAACTCATGGGTAGCGAAATCCTCTAAACCATTGTAATTTACATATTCCACAGATGGGTGGTTACGTAAATATTCAGCCACAGCTAATGCATTTTCGTTGTGTTTAGGGATACGCAAATGAAGCGTTTCTAAACCTTGTAATAAGTTAAATGCTGCATCAGCACTTAAAGTTGGTCCGAAATCCCGCAATAATTGCACACGCAGTTTTGTGGCAAACGCTGCTGCTGCTGTATCGATACCGTAACGTATACCGTGGTAGGAAGCATCCGGCTCTGTAAAGCCAGGGAATCTTCCTTGTGTCCAGTCAAATTTCCCTGCATCTACAACAACACCACCTAAAGTCGTTCCGTGACCGCCGATCCATTTTGTTGCTGAGTGAACGACAATATCTGCACCAAAATCAATTGGAGTAGAGCCATATGGAGAAGCAAATGTACTATCGATAATTAGTGGTAAGCCATTTTCATGTGCGATGTTAGCTACTGTTTCTACATCTAGTACTTTTAAACTTGGATTGCCGTAACCTTCAGCAAATATGGCTTTTGTTTTTTCGTTAATGGCTGAACGGAAATTCTCTGGGTTCGTCTCATCTACAAAAATAGTTTTAATACCGTAGTTTGGTAATGTATTTGCTAGTAAGTTATATGTGCCTCCGTATAAAGAACTTGCTGCTACGATTTCATCGCCTGCACCCGCAAGATTTAAAATTGAAAATGCGATAGCCGCTGCACCTGATGAAAGTGCTACTGCTGCTGTCCCACCTTCTAATAAAGCAACGCGTTTTTCAAAAACGTCTACAGTTGGGTTGGTAATACGTGTATAAATATTGCCCGCTTCTTCTAGAGCGAAAAGACGTTGCGCATGAGCAGTGTCTTTAAATACGAAAGCTGTTGAACGGTATACTGGCACTGTACGAGAGCCTGTGACTGGATCGGGCTCTTGGCCTCCGTGTAATAGTAATGTCTCTGGTCTAAAATTAGTCATTATTGTTCCTCCTAAAATGGTTATTTTTTTACGATGGTACCGGAGATGAGGAGGATTTTCTGTAGAAAACAAAAACCCTCTTCAGTTAAGAAGAGGGTTGCGGTTGCAAGTTTTCCTCCCCTTATCTGCCAGATCCAAGTAAGAATCTGTAGGAATTAGCACCTTAGCAAGTAAGTTACTTGCTGGTTGCCGGGCATCATAGGGCCTATCCCTCCGCCGCTCTTGATAAGAGTATGTGATTCAATTTCCATCGTTGTTACACAGTATAAACATAGACTTTTTTTCTGTCAACACTAAAATTTCATTTTTTCTGAAACTTCTGTCTGCTCCTTTACGTAATATGAACGCATACAATACTTTAAAATATATTTATTGAGAGGAGTATTTTTATGGTAAAAGCCTTGATAATTTGTCTTATCGTTGGCTATCTAATTGGCTGTTTTCACGGCTCAAAAGTAGCGCAATTTTTATCGGGGGTAGATTTAAAAAAGGCTGGGCATGGCAATCCAGGTGCCTCAAATGCAACTCTTTCGCTCGGTTGGAAATACGGTATATTAGTGGCACTAATTGATATTGGTAAAGGCGTTGCCGCCATTATTGGTGTACATCTATATTTAGCTAATACTTCGCATTTAACGGACGTACAAATTTGGCTCTTAACGTATACAATTGCTGCTGGTGTAATTTTAGGGCATAATTTCCCCTTTCATATGGGCTTCAATGGAGGTAAAGGAACCGCTTCGATTATAGGAATTTTGCTTGCTGTCGATTGGAAAATCGGACTAGTTGCACTCATATTATTTGTCATTTTATCATTTGCCACTAACTATTTAATCGTCGGTGTCCTTGAATTTTATGTAGTATTTTGTACAGCTACTTACTTATGGATTCCAGGAATAGGTCCAACAATAATTGCACTTCTACTTTTTGGCATAGCACTTGTCTTACATATTGAAAATATTAAACGATTACTCCAAGGTACCGAACCTAAAGTAACTTCTGCTTTTAAGAAAAAGAAATAATATGATTTTGGATATTATTGTATTTTTTGTGACCATCCATTCTCTCGTTATAACTTAATATTGCTGTAAACAGAGATTTTTTTACATTCTTTTACTTTTTACAATAAATAGACAAAATTACTTTCTTAAAAAAACATTTTACTTACCGATGTTATAGGAAACTATCGTCATATTTATCGTTAGAAAGGATGAATTAATATGTCTTCTCTCGAGAAAACAGCACCTAAACGCAATTTAAAACCATTATGGATTGGCCTAGCTTTCGCGGCACTAATTATTATTACATTTTTACCAAGTAGTGGAGACCTACCTGTAGCTGGCCAACGCGCTCTAGCGATTTTAGCTTTTGCTGTCATCCTTTGGGTAACCGAGGCCGTATCGTATCCTGTCAGTTCTGCCATGATTATCGCACTTGTGACAGTTATGCTAGGTCTGGCCCCCTCAATGGAGGATCCCACAACAGATTTAGGTACATCAGGCGCGCTAAAAATGGCATTAAGTGGATTTAGTAACTCTGCGGTTGCACTAGTAGCCGCAGCACTTTTCTTAGCAGCAGCCATGCAAATCACAAATTTACATAAACGGCTTGCTTTATGGATTTTATCGCTAGTTGGCACAAAAACGAAAGCGATTGTCTTCGGTGCTATTTTAGTATCCATAGTACTAGCTTTCTTCGTACCCTCTGCTACAGCACGTGCTGGTGCAGTTGTACCAATTCTACTTGGCATGGTTGCCGCATTTGGCTTACCACGTGATAGTCGTCTAGCTGCTTTACTCGTTATCACATCTGTCCAAGCAGTTTCGATTTGGAATATCGGTATTAAAACAGCAGCTGCACAAAATATGGTTGCTTTAAACTTTATCAAAGAACAGTTTGGTGTAGATATTTCTTGGGGAGCTTGGTTACTATACGCCGCACCATTCTCAATCATCATGTCGGTGGCTCTATTCTTCATCATGATTAC
Organism: Lysinibacillus sp. NPDC048646; assembly: GCF_050272295.1. Classification (NCBI taxonomy): domain Bacteria; kingdom Bacillati; phylum Bacillota; class Bacilli; order Caryophanales; family Bacillaceae; genus Lysinibacillus; species Lysinibacillus sp. NPDC048646. The sequence continues at coordinate 39,187 of NZ_JBNNLZ010000004.1, read as the reverse complement.
TTTAATTAAACCTGAGACAAGCAATATAGCGGGCGGTAAAGATGTAATTAAAAAGCAACTTGCAGATTTGGGTCCATTAAAAGCACCTGAAATTCGTTTAATCATAACATCGATAGTACTTTTATTTTTCTGGGCAACTGAGGACAAACTTCACCCATTCGATACGACAACTGTCACAATTGTTGCGATAGCGATTCTATTAATGCCAAAGATCGGTGTTTATACGTGGAAAGAAGTTGAGCCGCATATTCCTTGGGGGACAATTATCGTCTTTGCCGTTGGGATTATGTTGGGGACAGTACTACTAAATACAGAAGGTGCGACGTGGTTATCAGATACTGTCTTCGGATCACTAGGTCTTGATTCTATGCCAATTCTAGCAACAATCGCGATTGTTACCCTTTTCAATATCCTTATTCATCTGGGCTTTGCCAGTGCTACAAGCCTAGCTTCCGCACTGATTCCGGTGTTCATTGTATTAGCTTCAACATTAACAGTAAATGTTGATCAAGTCGGTTTCGTATTAGTCCAACAGTTTGTCATTAGCTTCGGATTCTTATTACCGATTAGCGCACCCCAAAACATGCTTGCCTATGGTACCGGAGCCTTTACAACTAAAGATTTCTTAAAATCGGGTATTCCCTTAACGATTATCGGGTACCTCCTAGTCCTTTTATTCACAGCAACATATTGGAAATGGATTGGATTGTTATAACAAAAAGAAAAGCCTTGAGAGACAATTTCGTCTTCCTCAAGGCTTTTTGCCTATATTTTTATTTAGCAAATGATGGATCTTTCATCGTGCCGTTCTTTGCCAAGTTCACGTGCCAAGATAATGCTTTTTCTAAATCATGTGGTGTATGGTGACTGCCTGTTGCTTCAATCGCTGCATTGAAGTACGCCCATAATTGTTCACGGTATTCAGGGTGAGCACAGTTATCAATAATGCGCCCAACGCGCTCTTTTGGTGCAAGACCACGTAAATCTGCTACACCTTGTTCTGTTACGATAACATCAACATCGTGCTCCGTATGGTCAACATGCGACACCATTGGCACGATACTTGAAATTTTACCGCCTTTAGCGTACGATTTCGTCACAAAAATACCCAAACGTGCATTACGTGCAAAATCACCTGAACCACCAATACCGTTCATCATTTTTGTACCGGATACATGTGTAGAGTTTACATTTCCATAAATATCTAATTCAAGTGCTGTATTAACAGATATTAACCCGAGTCGACGAATAATCTCAGGCTGATTTGAAATTTCCTGCGGACGTAATACTAATTTGTCTGCATATTTTTCAAAATTATCATATACACGGTTTCCTACTTCTGCGGATAGGGTAATAGAAGTAGCAGATGCAAAACTTATTTTACCTGCATCCATTAAGTCAAATACTGCATCCTGTAGTACTTCTGAATACACTTCTAAGTTTTCAAATTCTGAATCTTTGAATCCTAGTAATACAGCATTCGCTACTGAACCGACTCCAGATTGTAATGGGCGTAAACTCGTTGTTAAACGACCTACTTTAATTTCTTCGCGAAGGAAATTCAATAGATGATTTGCCATAGTATCTGTTTCCTCATCGGCCGGGACAATTGTCGATGGTGCATCTAAAATATCTGAAATAACAATACCTTTAACTTTATCTAAATCTAGTGGAATACCAATGGTACCAAGGCGATCCGATGCATTTTGCAAAGCAATCGGTGAACGTTTACCTTGTGGACCTGGTACGTAAATATCATGGATACCTTCTAATGCATCAAGCTGTGCTACGTTTAACTCAATGATTACTTGGTCAGCTTCTTGCACAAAAATTGGAGAGTTACCAACTGAAGTTGTTGGAATTAGTAAGCCGTCTTCTGTAATAGCAGCCGCTTCGATAATGGCAAAATCGATTGGACCAATGATGCCTTGGCGTACTAATTCAGCATTATGTGACAAATGTGCGTCGACATATGTGATGTCACCGCTGTTGATTTTATTACGAATACCAGAATCTGATTGGAAAGGACCACGCTTGCGAATAACCCCAGCTTCTGCTAAGTATTGGTCAACTTCTGGTCCAAGTGATGCACCTGTGTATACATCTACCTTGAAGCTCTCTGTTTTTGCTTTCTCTACTAGTGCAAGCGGTACCACTTTTACGTCACCAGCACGTGTAAATCCACTCATTCCAAGTACCATACCATCCTTAATCCAAGAGGCTGCTTCTTCTGCTGTTACAACTTTACTGCGCAACTGTTCATTACGAAGTTTTTTCGCTAACTTTTCTTCCATTTTCTATTCCTCCATCCCACTCGTATTTACTTCAACTAGATTATTTGCCCCCAGTTTTTTTGGTACACCCCACCAATTTCTTCAGGCATAAATCGAATAATCTGTCGCATACATAATTTTACACTAAGCAGAATATTTAAGCTATATCTAACAAAATATTTTACTTTAAGAGATTTTTTAGTCAAAAAACAAATTATTTAAAGATAGTTTCTTATGCATTTTAAGTGATTGCCTATATGGAATTTATTCGATTTTACAAGAAAAGCGTGATATGCTTTTAGTATATACATAAAGGAAAAAAGGAGAAATTATGATGGTTAAACAATTATTACGTAATCATTCTTCAGTTCGCATTTACGATGGGAATCCTATATCAAAAGAAATTGTTGAAGATTTAATTGCTACAGCTCAAATGGCTGCAACATCACATTTTGTACAAGCATATAGTGTTATTTGGATAACAGATGAAGAGAAAAAGGGTAAATTAGGTTTACTGTCCGGTAATCCACGCCAATACGAAACATCCGGTGGTGCCTTTGTCTTTTGCGTAGATTTCAAACGTCTACAAACGGCGGGTAAATTAGAAGATGTTGAAATCGTCGCGGATTCAGCCGAAAACGTGCTTGTTGGCGTAGCAGATGTATCCTTATTCGCACAAAATTTCGTTATTGCAGCAGAATCTATGGGATATGGCATTTGCTATATTGGTGGGGTACGTAATAAGCCCGAGGAAATAAGCGAACTATTTAATCTGCCAGATTTCGTTTTCCCACTGTTTGGCTTAACGATTGGTGTTCCTGCTCGCCGCAATGAAGTAAAACCCCGTTTACCAGTGGCAGCAGTACTTCATGAAAATGAATATAATTCAGAAAAATATGCAGAACTTTTACCAGCTTATAACGAAACATTGGAAGCTTATTATAATAGTCGATCCTCAAATCGTAAAATTGATAATTGGACTAAGCAGATGGCTGACTTCTTAATTGAACAACGTCGCCCATTCATTAATGATTTCCTTGCAAAAAAAGGTTTTACTTGGAAATAACAATTCAACTAGGTAGGGTTACTATTGTATGATATTAACCTTACCTTTTTATATTATTAAAAAAGTCACTGTCGAAAATAGTACATTTATCTTGTTAGATTTGTTTAATGATGGTTCAGATTAAACAAAAAGACTCTTTTCTTTCCCAACAATTCCATTACTATTAATAGAAGGAGCTCTATATCGAAAGGAGTTTGTTCAAATGTCCTATGTCAATAAACACCTTGCTCGTACCTTAGAACAACAGCATAAGAGAAGTGTAAAAGGTTTATTTATAAAAATTCAAGACTTAAATAATGAATGTACGCTATTAAGAAAGCGACTTGAACCCCATATTGACATCTCTACTTATAATGATGCCGTTGCTTATGTCGATCAATTCGTGTCTCATACATCCATTGTCAATTTGAAATTCATCACGAATACACAAAATCTAGAGGTTGTTGTATTACATGCCCTCTTATTAGAACATATTTTACAAAACGAAACAGCTCATACTTTTGACTACGAAAAACAATTGCTTCAAGGCTGTATTCAAGAAATTTTAGCATTGAATGATCACGCCTCAACACTTTTTACCAACCACAATGAAAAGATGCTTCATTACATTCATTCTCAAACTGTATAAAAAAGACGATCATTGCAACTAACTTCATTGCGCTGATCGTCTTTTTAATTATTGAAGCCCCTTAATAATTAGTGTGCGAACTGGTAAGAATTGCTCGCCCGTATCTCCATATGTCAGAATTACTTCATCACCTGTTTGTAAATAAATCGCAAGAGGTTCTGTTTCTGCACTCACTAAATAGTTTTCCCCATTATCCAGTAAAAACGATACTAAAGTAAAGTCGCCTAAACGTTCTTTGTAAACGCGCAGCACTTTACCAATTGCATCTTTTTCTTCGGCATTTGAACTACCTTCGACAGTGCTACCGCCACGGCCTAGCGCCGTTTTATATAATTTCAACGCTTCTTTTGGCGTCGTTGCAAAGGCTGAAATTTCAGGATTTGCTGCCGATACGATGAAATAGTTTTGTAGGAACCCATTTGCATCAAGTACCGCTGTTAGCCAGCTTGCTTCACCGTAGAAGTTATACAATACTGGCATTTCACCTGTCCATTTCTTTTCTATAAATTTCTTTTCAATAATTTGCAATGCCCCTTGAGAATCCATATATGATGCATCTTGATTACCTGTGTAATAAGTAGCTTCACCCGTTCTCGCGTTCGTTAACGAGTAACCTAGCATCGAATCTACGCCCTCTTTTGGACTTGTAAAATCAGTGAAGTAATACATGTCTCCGGCTTCATCGAAAATTGGGCTGACATTCGACTCTGTCCCTTCATCTGAAGGTAGCTTTACATCTTTTTTCCCAAACATACTATTCCAATAACCATGTACATATTTCCCGAAATAACTATTTTGTAGACTTACTGTTTCAGGTGATACTGCCCCATCTATAAATTCTGGGATGTCTGCTAGCTTCACAATCTCAGATTTCCCTGATAATGCATCGACCAACACAATCCCTTGCACATCAAAACCATTACGCGCTGAAATGAATTCTCCATAAGAGCGAATATAGTACGGCTTACCATCATCATCAACCTCAAGCTGTACATCCCCATAAAAAATTAGGAATGGATGTTGTAAACGCATATGTCGCTCTAAATTAGCATTTAAATAAGCTGAAGGAATATATTTCATTTCCTGTGCAACAAATTTAGGATTATCTGCAGAATCAGTAGCACTCATTGTAAAGTAACCAGGCGTCGTATCGCCATTCATCCATTTAAAGAAACCAGAAAATTCAACTGGAGCGATATAAACATACTCACCGTTTACCTTTTGAATTTGTAAGCGCCCCAACTCATAATAACTTGTATTTGGCACTTGCCCAAATGCCTTTTTCATTTTATTACGGACAAACTTTGGTGGTACACTTGCTGGTGTTTGTGTTTCATCGAATGGTTTAATTTCAACTTCTTCCTTCATTTCTGCTGACTTAAACTTATCATTTGCATTCCATAAAGGAGCTGATAACACATATGCCGCAACAACTAGGCTTGCTAAAAATAGTAAGCCTTTAATTTTCCTTTCGATGCCACTCGCTAGGAGAGCACCACCTAATGTTAGTAAAATAATTGCTGGCCAAAAGACAAGCCAGTTTACATCAATTTTTGTTACATACAGCGTAATACCAGTCGCTAAAAACCCTAGAATAAAAGCGCCAATAAAAAAGTATCCTATAACCTTTTTCGACTGCCCATCTTCTCGCTTTTTTGTTATAAGCGGTGTTAGTAAAACACTCGCAATTAGTGCAATGACTGCTGAAGCTATTAAGAGCTTAGTCATTCCATTCACCCTCTCTTCACTTACTGTCTTACTTATTTACGATTACATAACGTAAAAGTTTCAATCATAAAAATATTATAGAAACAAAGGAATTTTACCACAAAAAGAGAATTTCAAGTAAAAGGAGGTGGAAAACATGGCTAAAAAGATATTAATTGCTTGTATTATTGCGCTTGGTCTTTATTATATTTTTTTCTTTTCCCATATTACAGAGAGTTTGAAACTCATATTTAAGGTCATCCCCATGATTTTAATTATTTTTTTGGCTGCTACGCAAAAAGTACCACACATTAAAAAATATCAAATGCTCGTTATAACTGGACTTATTTTTTGTATGATTGGTGACTATACACTACGGTGGTTTTTATTTGGTTTAACAAGTTTTTTAATTGGTCATATTTTTTATATTTTCGCGTTTGCAAGCACCAACGAACGAAAAGTGCCGATATGGGCTAGAACTTTGCTTCTTGTGTACGGCGTATGTATGGCAGTGTGGATTGCTGGTACAGTCTTTACATCAGGCGAAAAGGTACTTAGCATTGCTGTCCTCGCCTATATTTCTGTTATTTTAATGATGGGTTGGACAGCAATTCGCACTGGCTCAACTTTTGCAACGATCGGTGCCATGCTATTTATTGCGTCAGATTCTTATTTAGCTATAAATAAATTCGTAATGCCCTTACCATTTTCACACGAAATTATTATGCTGACATATTATAGTGCTCAATTACTAATTGCATTGAGTATCCTTCAATATTCCGAAATCCGAAGTAAAGTGATACAATAAGGTGCCTGGCACTCAAACAATTCTGAATTGTTTGAGTGCCAGGTACGACAAAAAAATCATACACCTGGAGGCCATATCAATGAAAGAACAAGTAATTGAACGTTTAATTCGCTACGCAAAAATCGATACACAATCAGACTTTACAAGTGAAACAACGCCTTCCACACAAAAGCAGTTTGACTTATTACATGTACTTAAAGATGAGCTTACTACAATCGGTTTAACGGATATTACACTAGACGATAACGGCTATTTATTTGCAACGTTGGAAGCCAATACGGATAAAGAAGTACCGACAATCGGCTTCTTAGCACACGTGGACACAGCAACTGATTTTACGGGTACAAATGTTAGTCCTCAGCGTATCGACAACTATGACGGTGGTGACATTCGTTTAAATGAAAATCTAGTCATGTCTCCCGAGGATTTCCCTGAACTAAAAAACTACGTTGGGCAAACACTAATCACAACAGATGGAACAACGCTGTTGGGCGCTGATGATAAGGCTGGCATCGCTGAAATTATGACCGCAATGGAGTACTTAGTAAATAACCCTACAATTAAACACGGAAAACTACGTGTAGCCTTCACTCCTGATGAGGAGATTGGTCGAGGACCACATAAATTTGATGTTGCCACTTTTGGTGCAGACTATGCTTATACAATGGATGGTGGACCACTTGGCGAGCTTCAATATGAAAGCTTTAATGCAGCAGGTGTAAAGGTTATTACAAAAGGCACAAGTGTACATCCAGGTTCAGCAAAAAATAAAATGGTTAATTCCATTACAATGGCAATCGCCTTCCAAAACGAAATGCCTAGTGATGCAGTACCTGAAAAAACAGAGGGTTACGAAGGCTTCATCCACTTAATGAACTTCAAAGGATCTATTGAACATACGGAGCTTTCATACATCGTACGTGATCATGACCGCCAAAAATTTGAAACGAAAAAACAATTAATGCTGGATGCGGCTACAAAAATTCAAGCGCAGTATGGTGAAGATGCGCTAAGTATAACTATTGAAGATCAATACTATAATATGGGTGAAAAAATTGAGCCTGTAAAAGAAATCGTTGACATCGCACGCACTGCGATGGAAAAATTAGATATTGAACCAAATACATTACCGATTCGTGGGGGTACTGATGGCTCACAACTATCTTATATGGGCTTACCTACGCCGAATATTTTTGCAGGTGGCGAAAATATGCACGGTAAGTTCGAATATGTATCTGGAGAAACGATGGAGAAAGCTACACAAGTGATTATTGAGATTGTTGAGCTATTTGAACAGCAAGGTAAGTAATTGGCAGAATTGCTACGGGGAAAAGGTCACTTTTCTTTGTAGCTTTCCCTCTTTCGATAACTGAATTTTCAAATTACATAAAGAGATTTTTGGGTGTCTTAATCAAAAAGAGGTGAAATTGTTATGAAGGAAATTGCATTAGGTATTTTAGCTTCTTTATTTTTTGCCGTGACATTTATTTTAAATCACGCGATGGAAATGCAAGGTGGTAGCTGGTTATGGAGTGCTTCATTACGCTATTTTTTCATGTTGCCATTTCTACTTGTTATAGTCTTTTATCGTAAAGGATTTACACAGCTTTCAGGAGAGATGAAGGCTCAGCCTATTTCTTGGCTATTGTGGAGCTTTGTAGGCTTCGTCTTCTTCTATGCACCATTAACATTTGCTGCGGCATTTGGACCAGGCTGGCTCGTTTCGGGTACATGGCAGTTTACGATTGTTGCAGGCGTATTGCTCGCTCCCCTTTTTGTTTCTGTTATCGCAGACAAAACCGTACGCCAAAAAATACCACTCGTCTCATTACTTATTTCATGTGTTATTCTAGTTGGCATTTTATTGATTCAAGTGCCACAAGCACAGTCGGTTCCTCTAAAAAGCCTGCTGCTCGGCATTTTGCCAGTCGCTGTAGCAGCATTCGCTTATCCACTAGGCAATCGTAAAATGATGGACGTTTGTGGTGGTCGCATTGATACGTTTCAACGCGTGCTTGGCATGACGATTGCATCGATGCCTGCATGGATTGTGATGGCTATTTATGCAATGGCGACAGTCGGACTCCCTTCTATGAATCAAGTTCTCCAATGCTTATTAGTGGGTATTAGCTCAGGTGTTATCGCTACCATTCTATTTTTCATTGCAACTGATCGTGTACGCGAACATCAAGGCAAACTGGCCGCCGTTGAAGCGACACAGTCTACAGAGATTATTTTTGTGATTATCGGTGAAGTACTATTGTTAGGTATTACCTTCCCAGACCCTATTGCACTTGCTGGACTCGGCGTCATCATTGTCGGTATGCTATTGCATAGCTACTATACGATGCTGCTCGGTAAAAGAAATACCACCGAGCAATCGTTATCTTCATAGATTAAAAGAACTGTCTAATAAATCCCTAAAATTAAACAGGTGATGAAAAACAATTCGTTTTTCATCACCTGTTTTTCTATTATTAAGATTTTCACCCTTCAATCAAAAAAGTAAAGGATTTGTTATTCATAAGACCTTAGTTCGCTGCTATTTCCACTGATATAACCATAGCCTGGTGCAAAAAATTCATTAAGGGACGTTTCCACAACATTGTTAAACGTGCCTGCTCCACCTGCTCCTGTTGTGAATGTGTAATGAATGGCACGAACAAACCCTTCATCTTTCACTCCGCTCCATATTCTAATCACTTTTGAGCCTTCTGTAATTGGCTTTTCAAATATATATTTGATACCATCCTTTTCATAATTAAAGGTTTGCTCTGTTTCATGATAGTCAATGAATCGATTGTCGTTCTGCGCTTCAAAACGATTATTAACCGTTTTCTTATATACACCATTCGTATACACTAACTGCTGAAGCGTATCGTTCGGCAAGAAAGACGTTGTAATAATCGGTGATTCGTTCGGTCTTATAGTAGCAAGAGCTTTTTTCGGTACGTGATACGTTTCCCCCTCTATCTCAATCCAAGCTGTCGCATTTTTTTCTGTCAATAACGACACTTCATCAAAACGCTTTAGTTCTTTTTGCTTTCTGTTACCTTCACCAATAACCCCATATCGAATATAGCGTTTCCCTTGAGTTTGCACAGGTTGGAGTAATGTTACAGGAATATATCTAAAAGTAAAGTCTTCTCCCCACGTTCCCAACACTTGCACTCTAATATATCCATTTATTTCAAGTCCTAACGATTGGAAAACAGTTCCTTTTAAATACTTTGTCCCCGCGCTTCCTCCATCCATTGGACCACCTAACCCCTGTGCATCAGCTGTTAGCTTATAGAGTCCTTCATCTCTTTTTGTTGTTTCGACAATGCGAAGATCTGTAGCATCAATATAGCCCTCTTCAGTAAGTCCATCAGTTCGCATATAAACGTAGTGTAGATTTTCATCAATAGAAACATGATAACCAGGGCCTATATATTCAGATCCATCGAAGTAATGTTTTCCATAGATATGGTCATAACCTTGACGACTGATGTTGATATAGCCGGGATTATCATAAAAAGAAGCGCGGATATTCAAAGGTACTTTCTTAAAAACAACTAAATCCGTTGCTTGTACACGATAACCCGAGCTCATCCAATAGAATGTTTTATTGTCATACTTTTCAATATTATAAACTCGGAAATAGTTGTTGTGCTTAACTGTCATCGAACTATACGTACCGTTTGCATTCTTCTTATATACTTTTACATCTTTTGTAAAGGTCATTTTTCCCGTTTGCCCCTTGACAACTTGTGCCCCGTCCCACTGTACTTCCGCTTTAGATGATGATGGGTTTGCTAAAAAGGCGACCACGACGAGGAATGTGAGAAAATATTTCTTCATTTTTTTCCCTCCACTTATTTCTAATTAAATTCCCATTTTTTTATTATACTATACCAAGCCTGTTACTGATTAGGTTCATCACCACAAGTTAGGGATGACATTTGATTACAGAGCGTATTGATTTTGGAATGCTGTTGATTGTAGTGGAGGCCAGGCGACTCCTAGGGGGTTAGCGTCACAGATAAGACCCTGGAGTGAGGCTTGCCGGGGAACAAAGGCTAAAGGCGTCACATCCTGTGACAATTTATCTGCGCGAAAGCGAAGCGACAGCAGCACACGCCTTTGTGACCAACATCGTGTTGACCCGAAGCGGCTCATCGGACGCCCCCTGGAAAGCGCCCAGCCGGAACGGAAATCAACCCCACGTTATAGTGATGAGCCACTGATTAACTAATTCCCCCATCTAAAGGCAATCAAAAAAAGAGCGACTTATCCATATAGGCATAAGTCGCTGTGAGATTTTCACGTTCCCAAAAAATGAGGGGGGTTTTAGGAGCGTTTTCATGAACTAGCAAACTTCTGGAGAAAAGTAGCTAAAGTTCATCCTCTCTACACTCGTTTTGTAGAAGAGGAATAATCTTTATACGATAATGATAATCATTATCAATTAAAAAGTCAACAACTATCTTAAAATTTTTTGAGTATTTTCTCAAATGATTACAATACCCTTTTAAGTGAGCGTCGATACTTCCATTGCTTTAGTTGGAAATGTAAAAAACAACCGATACAAAAGCCTGCAATTGCCACTGATGAAGCAATCGCGACCATTGCTGTAAAAGTATAGCCTACGATCTGCCAATGAAAAAAGAAGCCTAGAAATCCACCTGCTAAACAAAGGCTAGCAATACTAGAATTGAATTTTTGTTGCTGTGCATCCTCAGGTATATATACGGATGGAGTCTTTTTCAAAAATTGCTTCCCAAATCGAATAATTGGATTAAAATTGCATAAAACACCAAGTGAATTTGCTACTAAAGGAATCGCTAAAATCCAAGCAACTCCTGTTATCCAAGTCAGGATGACACTTAAAAGAATCGTCCACTGATTAAGTCGAACAAGTGGTCTTGGAATAGCGTGTGGCTGTATCATTCTAAAACCCACCTTCCAGATATGTTTAATGTATTTTACTATACTTCATACTATTTGTGAAGCAAAATTGAATAATTTATAATAAGAATAATGAGTATCAATTACGTATCATCATGATTGCGATCAGAGGCTTTAAATTTATTCACCAAGCCACTGATTGCCACTATAAAAAACCTCATAGCGAAGACGACTTTTAGAGAATAAAGTAAAAAGAAAAGGTGATGACAATGCCAGCTTTAACGATGGATCAAGTAAGACAACTGAATTCCTACAGTATTTATACAACTGAACCAAAACGAGCATTATTTACATTGGCTGATATACATAAAGACTTTTACCACCCTGATTTTTTAAATCTAATGATGGGTATTACGGATGCTGCGACTGAAACAGCTGCCATTTCCCACTTCTCTCGGCGTTACGGTATGTTTTTCGCCATGCAGCTTTACATGCTTGCAGCCTACGATGAGGTTTGGGATGGTAAGCCAATCGAAATTCGTTTTGATGCAACAAAAGAATTCAATAGTTTCACTGTCGCAATGTTCGTCAATTCAAATGATTGGCGTTATGTAGATGAAGATGAACGTCAGTCGGTCATTGAGAAGATTCTGTATGATGGGCATGTCATTGTTCAACAGCTACGTAAAGTAACATCCATTTCTCCGCTTACAATTTGGGAGAATTTCTTTGGCTATCTACTGTGGCATTATCATATATTATTATCTAATCCTGGTCTCGCCGATCAAGCAATGGAGGATATTGAAATATTAGAGAATCCTAAAACATGGGCTCGCTTTTCACAAAAATCATGGTGGGCCGAGTATACCGGTGGCCAAAGTCCGACAAATTTAGTAAATATACCTGTACGTAAGTCTTGTTGCTTTTCAAAGGACGTTCCTGGCTTAATGGCTTGTGGTTTTTGCCCACTAAAGAAATAACAAAAAACCTTACCTCTCACTTTCGTGAAAGATAAGGTTTTTTTAGTTATCCTTAGCACTAACAACGTGAACGTGGCTCTTGTACTTTCGACGTTTAAAGAAGCTATTTTTCATATACAACGAACCAATCAGGGTGTTTTTCATACATGGATGTTCCTAGGAAGCCCTGCTTCAATAGAATTTGCTGACCCTCTGTATCTCCCATCGATACAGATTTTTTTTCTGTGAAAGCGGGCTGTTCATGTTGTAAATCTTTATAAAAGATATATCGTAATTTATCAACATACTTAATCTTTAATCCCTTTATTACTAGTCCTTGCGAAAATTTATCCTTTAAACTTGCTATATTATAAGGCTTAACTGTCGAACAAACATAGTCATAACTTGCTAAATCGATATGATTCATAACAACTTTTGCTAACGTTTTTTGTAAGCCAAAACCTTGATATTTCGGGGAAACATTCGATATTTCCTGATACAATACTCGATGAAAGTGAGCCTCAACAATGTCACAATCATAACCTAGATGCTCTTCATCAATAGGTGGATTTAATAACGCTCGAAAAGCAATTAATTCATCTTCCACGTAAGCGCCTATCATTAGGCCATGCCCGTTCAAAATATACTCGAATTCCTCAGTACTTAGTGGCTGCAATAAACTTCGATCGTGTAATGATTCATAAACCTCATGCTGTAATTGCTCTATAACTTGTAAATGCTGTATTTGTAATTGTGTCACGAAAAACGGCGTATCCCCGAGCATTCCTTCATAAATCTTGTCCATATCGCCGCCTCCTTAGGCCGTTACAATTGTTGAGAACTTACTTAATTCTTTAATAACCTCATCATCTACGTCTACACCTAACCCAGGTTTCTCTGTTAAACAGATGAATGGGACATCATAGTGTAAATTTCCGATGTCCTTAGAGAATTTTAGAGGACCCGTTAATTCAACACTTGTCATTATTTTTTTAGAAAATGCTACATGGAAACCTGCTGCCGAGCCGACAGATGACTCAACCATCGATCCTATTTGACATTCAATACCTGCCATTTCAGCCATTACTGCTAGCTTCATAGCTGGATAAATGCCTCCACACTTCATTAACTTGATATTCACTTTATCTGCCGCACGTTTTGCAATAATTTCACGCATCTCGCGTACGCCTCGAAGGCCTTCATCAATCATTAACGTAATAGCTGATTTTGACTTAATTTCTACCATTCCGTCAATATCTTCACTGTCCACGGGTTGCTCTAACCAATCTAGATTTAAATCCTTTAAAGCGTGTAAACCTTGAAGCGTTGTAGAAGCATTTCCCCATCCCTGGTTTACATCTACACGAATAGCAATGTCTTCACCCACACGTTCACGTACTGCTTTTATGCGAGCAACATCATGTTTTACCTCAGTACCCACTTTCATTTTAAAAGATTCATAGCCCATTTCAACACGTTTAGCTGCCTCATCAGCCATTTCCTCAGGTGTTCCAATGCTTAATACATGCGTAATTGGAAATTTTTCATGATAGCGGCCACCTAAAAGTTGATAAACCGGAACTTGTAATGTTTTACCAGCAATATCAAAGCAAGCAATGTCAATAGCCGCTTTTGCAGCTGGCACATCCTTAATAATGCGGTCCATTTTATGGTGAATTTTTTCGAATGCCATTGGATTTTCTCCGAGAATAGCAGGTACTAGTTGATGCTTTAATACAGCATAAGTACTTTCCCATGACTCACCCGTAACATGTTCATCAGGTACTGCTTCCCCATACCCTACAATGCCAGTATCAGTCGTCATTTTTAAAATAATTGAAGGCATTGTATCATATGTAGCATAACTAATGATGAATGGATCGATTAAAGGTAATTGAATTGCAAAAATTTCTACTTGTTGGATTTTCATTTTTATCAAACTCCTGTATAATTTATAGTTGTCGCTAATACGTCGTTAATTAATCAAAAAAATAATAGAAAAGGAATGATGCTTATGTCTACAAAAATAGCCGTACTATGCTCTAAAGCATTTAAAAAACGTATACTTAGTATCGCACAAAACATAGATGATATTCAATTAGAATTTTATCTATATAATCAACCTGCTGATGCGCCTTCTATGTTGAAACAAATTAAACCCTGTGATGCACTTTTATTAGGAGGAACGCTCCCCTATCTACATGCTCAATCATTACTTGAAACATTACCGATTCCTTGGAATTATATAAAGCAAGATGAGACTGCTATCTCCACAACATTATTATCACTGATAGCCAACCATGCAATTCCTTTAGAAAAAATTTCTATTGATGTTATGAATCCTGTATTTGTGGATAACGTTCTCGCTGATATTGAATATAGTGGGCCAAAACCATACGTCTACCCTATCTCCATTGTACAAGCACCCAATGATATTTTGCAAAAACATATAAAATTATGGCAAACAAAGAGCATAGATTTTGTTATAACAAGTATCCATACTGTGTTTGATGAATTACAAGTTTTGAATATACCAGCTATGCGTGTATTGGACGCTACAAGCTCGATTATACAATGCTTAGAAGAAACTAAATCACAATCCCTACTTACAAAATTTGAATCTGTCAAAGCAGCAGTCGGACTATTAGACATACCTGAAAATAATGATTTCAACTCTTTAATTTTACATCATATAACAACTGCGACCCATTCAACCTATAAGCAAATTACCCCTCATCATTTCGAACTTTATACGACTGCTGGTCATTTACAAAATGCGTTCGAAAAGGAAAATATGCAAAAGTTACTACAGCAAATAGAAAAACCATTTAAGCTCGCATTTGGTTATGGTCACTCGATTTTTGAAGCAGCTCAAAATGCAAAGTACGCATTAGAATTTGCCAAACCCTTTGAAGTCTATATACTAGATGAACATAAAAATCTATTAGGTCCATTTCCAAATTCTGAAGCTAAAATATCCTTAAAAACAAATGATCCTTACATTTTACAAATGGCAAAGCAAACAAATTTAAGTCCGGCAAATATTTCCAAAATGATAAACTTCAGCCGAGAAAGACAGTCTTCTCAATTTACATCCCATAATCTTTCTGAATATCTACAAGTTTCTCGCCGAACAACTGAACGCATTATAAAAAAATTGGTTGACCAAGGTTACGCCAAAGCCGTAGGGGAAGAAATGCCCCACCAACAAGGTCGCCCTCGTACAATCTATGAACTGAATTTCGCAACCTATTAAAGCTTGTAAATATAAGAAAGGCTGTCCAAAAAGGCGTGTGTTCATGTTGCTACGTTTCACTCACGCTTTGCATACTATTAAACTTTTTGGACAGCCCCATCTATTTTTTTACTAGATTAAGTACTAAGTTCTTATTTTTATAACTCCCTTATTGGGGTATTCGTAAACCTTGCAACTGCATAAATTTGTGCTACTTCTCTATCCCGCAAAGGTCAGACGGTTTTTTTTTGATCTGTAGCGATTATTTTAGAAATCTCTAATTTTCCAGAAAATTTTTTAATTATTCCACTACCACCATATTATTCATATCACTTTCTTGTGATTCTTTCTTGCGCTGCTTAGCCTCTTCTATTTCTTCTGGTGTCAGCTTAACAATTTTAAAACCGAGATAACCGTAAATAATTGAAATAATTGGAACAATAAAGTTTAGAATGGCATAAGGTGCGTATTCCATTGCGCCCACACCTAATGTTGCGAGAATAAATACTCCACATGTATTCCACGGGAAGAATACAGATGTCAGTGTTCCGCCGTCTTCTAAAGCACGAGATAAATTTTTCGAATGCAAACCACGCTTTTCATATACCTCAGCAAACATCCGTGATGGCACAACAATTGAAATATACTGCTCAGAGCATGTTGCATTCGTTGTGATACATGCAGCAATCGTTGAAGCAATAAGGCTGCCAGTAGATTTCGCAAATCTCACAACCACATCCATAAGCGCCTTTAACATGCCGGAATATTCTAACACCCCACCGAAAGTCATGGCAACAATTGTCATTGAAACCGTATACATCATAGAATCTAAACCGCCACGATTAAATAGCTCGTCCACCATTTCATTACCAGTAGATATTACAAATCCTTCTTGTAATGCATGAACAGCCATAGTCGGCGTTCCACCTTGTACGAAAATTTGTAGTAAGAAACCTGAGATTATTCCGATAACTAACGCTGGAATTGCAGGCACTTTTTTAGCCACCATTACAATAACGCCGATAGGAACTAGCAATAACCATGGTGAAATAACAAAACTTTTTTCCATCACGTCAAGTGTTGTCATTATTTTTTCGGAATTCATCGACACATCCGCAAAGCTTCTACCCATAAAGCCGAAAGCTATAAGTGTAATGATTAATGCTGGAATCGTCGTATAAAGCATGTGCTTAATATGATCAAATAAATCTGTATTTGTTAAACCTGCTGCTAAATTTGTAGTGTCAGATAATGGGGACATCTTATCACCAAAATATGATCCTGAAATAACTGCTCCTGCAATCATAGGAGCTGGAATTCCCATACTTAAGCCGATGCCCATACCGGCAACCCCAATAGTCGCCATTGTTGACCAAGAGCTACCAATCGCAAGGGAAACGATTGAACATAACAGCAGAATCGTTACTAAAAACCAAGCAGGGGAAATTAATTTTAAGCCATAAAAAATCATAGTGGCAACAACTCCACCGCCAATCCATGCGCCAATTGTCAAACCTACTAAAATAATGATGACAATCGCAGGCAAAGCTAAGCGAATTCCTTTATACATCATTTCCTCAATTTCAAGCCATTTGAATCCATGTTTCATAGCAACAATTGAAGCTGTAATTGTTCCTACAATCAGTGGCACATGTGGACTTTGCTCTAATACTACAACTGTAAGTATCATTGTAAAAATCATAACTGCAAAAGTCAAAAGGGCCCATCCTGCACTAATATCCTTTTTCATCATCCCATCCCCTTTTTTGCACCAATAATCATTTTGCAAATTTAAAGACGCAAATATTTTTTTACGATTTTTAGCATAATATTCAAAAAATATAAAGTCAACGCAAAAAATTTATGCTTCTCTAGCAATTATGACAATTAAAGCGAAAAAAAACGTTTTCAAATAGCTTTTGTAAACAATTCAAGTGTATGTATATTTATGCATTTTGTCATAAAAAAGCTGTATCAAAAGAAATTCTTTTGATACAGCTACTTTCTAACTACTTTTTTATTTAGGCTTTTTTTCTAACACACGAGCAAGCACTTTTGACGCATCCATTAATGCACTACGTTCAAAGGTCATTTTAGGATGATGTAATCCTGGACCCAAATTAGCACCTATACCAATCATTGTCGCTTTCAATTCAGGCTTTTTAACAGTATAGAAATGGAAATCATCACTACCAGGCGTTGTAATTTCTTCAGCTAGATGTTCTTCACCTAGTGTTTCAAGAATAGCATCTTTCGCCATTTGGGCAGCAATTGAAGAAACCTCTGCCCCCGGTGTAAAGTCGATCCACTTCCAATCCATATCGATTTCATATTGCTGTTTTATCGATTTCAGACCAAACTCAATACGATTCCGCAGTAACTCAAGTTGATGATTTCGTTGAGCGCGTATATCCATTGAAAAACTAGCAGTCCCAGGAATGATATTTGTACTACCACCATCCGCAATAATCTTTGTTAATTTTGCTGAGTGCGGTTCGAATGGTGATAAATGAATACTGTTTAACATTTGTTGGATAGCCATAATGACATCTATTGCATTTTTTCCTTGATGAGGTCGTGCACCGTGTGCATCAGTACCACGAATTGTTCCATCCAGGAAATAAGCTGCACCATGATGTATTGCAGGCGAAACTTTTCCTAACGGAAGCTCCTCTATAGGTCGTAAATGAACACCAAATAAATGCGACACCCCATCAACTGCTCCACGTTCAAACGCTGCGCAAGCACCATTTCCAACCTCTTCTGCTGGCTGGAAAATAAAGCGCACACGATGCTTCAACGGACGATCTTTCAGTAGTAACAAAGCCCCTAGTACCATCGTAATATTTGCATCATGACCACACGAATGATTGGCTTGCCATTTACCATCCACCTCTTGCCACAACGCATCAATATCTGCACGGACTGCGACAACCTCTTCTCCTGTACCAATTTCAGCAAGTAGTCCTGGCACATCACCTAATAAGCGATAAGTTACCTGTAATTCATCTAGTATAGACGCAATTTTTTTAGTTGTTTCAAACTCTTTCCAACTTACCTCTGGATTACTATGAAAATGTTCAAACCAGTGATACATTGTATCTTCTAGCGTTGCTGCACTTGTCATAACTACACCTCAAATAGCTTTTTTCTTCACCATTATACATGATAGCTTTTCAAAAAAGTAAATACGATATAAGTACTGTATAAATTCAAAAATATACCAGTAAGCTCCTTAAAAATTTTACTCATTGTATGCTATATAATATTTTATGTAGTAAAATTGGAAAACGTGACTTAATACAACATTAAGGGCTGTGATAAAAGTTTTTTCCACTTTTATCACAGCCCGAGAATGACGTTTATAAACTTGTAAAAAAACCTTCTGGATATTCTTCATGATGTACTAGTGTGATTTGCTCCTCATTTTTTTCGTCTTTTGTTTGAAATACAGGCTCCTGATCCATTAAGTACGTTTCAAATTTTGAGTTTAATAACTTTGTCATTTTTTCACCTCCGTTATTAACCGAATTTTCTGATAAAAGAATTATACAATAGTTTTACAGAGAAAATCAACAATTAATGCTTTATATGTATAAAAAATATAAATTCAATCTCATTTTAAGATGATAAATAAAAGCGTCTCAGATAATATCTCTGAGACGCCCTATTTTTCTTTTTATGCCGTTACACTCTCTGAAGCTTCTTCACCATTTCCTCCATATTTATGCTGTGTTAGATATTGGATAACAACCAGAACAATAAAGATTCCTAAACCGGTCCAATCAGAGAATTTCTCTGGATATATGAGCAATAAACCAGCAGCAATAGCAATAATACGTTCAATCCATAGCATTTTGCGATACCAGAAGCCTATTACCCCTGCACCGATAGACACCATGCCCGTTACGGCCGTGAATACTACCCATAAAATTTGCGGAATAGTAGTATCAATCATCAGTAATGCAGGTGAGAACACAATCATATAAGGAATGATAAAAGCTGCAATAGCAAGCTTTGCAGAGTTAACACCCGTTTTAATTGGATCTCCACCAGAAATACCAGATGCAGCAAAGGCCGCGAGTGCTACAGGAGGCGTTATATCTGCGATAATGCCAAAATAAAATACAAAAAAGTGTGCCGATAATAGGACAACAACTGGCACTAGTTCTTGTGGTGTATTCGGTGATAACAATGCCACAATTGCTGGAGCTGCTATTGTTGATGTAATAACATAGTTTGCCGTTGTCGGTGCACCCATTCCAAGAATAAGAGAAGCGATCATCACGAATACAAGTGTTAAAATAATACTACCGCCAGCTAAAGCTACTAAACTATTAGCTAAACTTAATCCTAAGCCTGTTTTGACAACTACCCCTACGATAATACCCGCACAGGCTGTAGCAGCTACTACGCCAAGTGCTGTACGCGCACCTTCTACTAATGCATCAATAATATCCTTAGGTTTTAAACGCGTATCTTTGTTAAACATCGCCACTCCAATTGAAATAATGATTCCGTATAGAGCCGCGTGCATGACAGGCGTACCCGTTAACATTAAAATGATAATAGCAATAATCGGTAATAATAAGTAAATTTTCTTAAACACTTCTTTACGGTCTGGCATTTGATCGTCACGTAAACCACGTAAGCCAACACGTTTTGCCTCAAAGTGTGTCATAATCCAAATTCCCGTAAAGTATAACAATGCAGGGATTGCTGCTGCTTTTGCAATATCCCAGTAAGTAATTCCACGACCAATGAATTCTACCATTAAGAACGCTGCAGCCCCCATAATAGGCGGCATTAACTGACCACCTGTAGAAGCCGCTGCCTCAACAGCACCTGCAAATTCTTTTCGATAACCAAGCTTTTTCATCATCGGTATTGTATACGAACCAGATGTAACAACATTTGCCACAGAGCTTCCTGAAATCATCCCCTGAAGGGCACTTGAGAATACAGCAACTTTCGCCGGACCACCAATCAGTTTCCCCGCAAATGCTACTGCTAAATCGTTGAAGTATTGCCCCACGCCGGTTTTTACAAGAAAAGCCCCAAATAATAGGAACACAAAGATGAATGTCGCTGACACACTAATTGGTGTACCTAAAATACCGTCTGTCGTAAAGTACATAAGATTGACAATACTTTCCATATCCTGTCCTCGATGCGCCATAAACGCTGGGAAGTATGGTCCAAAATAAGCATAAATTAGGAAACCTATCGCAATTATCGTAATTGGTAAACCTACTGCCCTTCGAGCCGCCTCAAGAACCAGTACCACAGCTATTAAGCCAACGAAAAAATCTAACTGTGTAATAGTACCATTACGATTGACAAGCTCTGCATAATTCAATGTCCAATAAGAGCCTACTACTACGGATAATAATGCTAAAATATAATCAAACCATGCAATATTATGCTTTGGAGCCTTTCTTCGAGCTGGGAATAACAAGAAAATCAGTGCTAATCCGAAACCTAAGTGAACAGTACGTTGAATTGGTGCTGTAAATTGTCCGAAGATCGCAGTGTACAATTGAAACAATGAAAATGCTAACAATCCAAAGAAAATTACATGCTTCATGATCCCAGTTATTGTACGTACATTCGATTCGATATCATATTTTTCAAGTATGGCTTGTTGCTCTTCAGCAGAAATTTGTTCAAATTCTTCTACTTTTACTTCTTTGTTGGATTCATGTTGTTTCGTCATTTCATTCTAACTCCTTTCCATTGGTCATAAAGTGATAGTTGTTTCACTTCAAATAAATAGGATTTTCCCCTTTGTAAATCTTTTTTTAAATCATATTCATAATCTTCGTAATCCAATACTAAATCTAAATCTAAATCACCAATGTAAATCGTGAAATTTTCTATTATTTCATTGTCAAATTGCAAATAATATTTGCCATCGCGTTGTGTTAATGTTTGATTTTTCTCTGCGTAGCCTGGCATACCAATCGCTAAATCCTCATATTCCATTCCAAGCATCTGTATACGATTTTTTCCGACGCATTTGTAATGTTCAAGCACGTCTGATTTATGAATTGAATGTGTATATCTAATACGAAATGTATCATCTTTAACAATTGGTATGTAAAACATCATTGGATGGTCTGTGCGTGTTTCAGTGAATGCGAATACCTTTTGAAGAGGAAGAAAAATCATTATGATAACGCCTACACATAATAGTACTGTAATTATTAGTATTTTCCTCTGTCGCATTACATCCATTCCCCCACTTTAAAAACCATGCGCTTTTTAATCGTTACGTCTGACAAGAAAAGGGGCTCGAAGCTTTACGCAATCCGAGCCCCTTTGTATGTTTAAGAAGTATAAATCTTATCAATGTCTAGGCATCCCTTGCCATGCTTATCCTACATGGACTTGCGCGATGCATTTACCTTTGTTCAATTATTTTTTCTCATCAAAGTATTTTTGAGCACCAGGGTGAACATCAATACTAATACCATCTAACCCAGTTTCAGCTTTGATAAGACGGCCTTTGTCATGAGAAATTTTATCGGTATTGTCGTAGATTGCTTTTGTCATCGAGTAAACGACATCTTCTGGAAGATCCTTTTTCACAGCTAGCATTGCAAGAACCGAAACCGTTTCAACCTCACTTCCGATACCGTAAGTACCAGAGGCTACATTATCTTTAGCATAGTATGGATATTTCGCAATTAACTCATCTGCTTTACCAGCATCTACACCAATAATATTTACTTTCGTAGTAGCATTTAACGCTTCAACAGCACCTGTTGGTGTACCTGCTGTAATGAATGCTGCATCTATTTGACCTGATTGGAGACCGTCAGTTGACTCCCCAAAATCTAAGTTTTGTGCTTTAATGTCATCCATTGTTAAACCATGGATTTCAAGTAGTTGCTCAGCATTTGCGTAAGTACCAGAACCCGGAGCACCTACAGAAACTTTTTTACCTTTTAAATCTGCATACGTTTTGATACCAGAAGCTTCCGTTGTTACTAACTGAACCGTTTCTGGATAAAGTGCACCTAAAGCTGAGATAGTATCGATTTTTTTGCCATCAAACATTAACTTACCTTCTGTTGCGTAATAAGCGATATCTGTTTGGACAAACGCGATTTCACCTTTTCCGTCTTGTAAAGCAGTCATATTAGCAGCAGATGCTTGAGAAACCTCAGCTGTTGTTTTAATGCCAGTGTCAGTTGTTATCAGATCAGCAAATGTACCACCAAGTGCATAATAAGTTCCTTGTGTACCACCTGTTAATAAACTCAAAAACTTAATGTCGGATTTTGGTTTATCAGTTGTGGCCGCATCACCATCTGTATTTTCTTTCCCTGTATCGTTTGATTTTGACCCACTATCAGATCCACATGCAGCTAAAATCAAAAGCGCAAATGCACTCAATAGCATTATTAATCTGAATTGCTTTTTCTTCATATTAACCTTCCCCCTTATGGTTATAATTAGGATTCTATTTAAAATTATCAAATTTAGTATAATATTGTCAATATATTTATAGTAAATTCTGACTTTTATAATTATACTGTACCACTAAAAAAACTTTATATCATATTTTATCGAATGCTATAAAATCCCTTTTTTACCTGAGATAATACACTAATCTCTTCACAACGAAATAAAATCCAGTTTCATAAGTGTATTAAAAATGTATATTAAAAAACTAAATTTTCCCTTTTTACTATTTTTATGGTATGAAATAAGTTCGATTTTTAGTTTTCCAGTCAATCTTTCTGTCAATAAAAATAGCTGTATCAAAAAGGAGTAGCCCCTTTTAATACAGCTTCTTTACTTAATTTTATTGGATTACACCACAAGCAATTCTTGCCCCTGAATTGCCAGCAGGATCTGTCTTATAGTCGTCGGCTGCTTCATGAATAACAAGCGCACTGCCGTCTTCATCAAACAATGAATTTTCCATATTTTTTTGTAAAGTTATGCCTTCAGCTAAAAATGTTAAATCCACGATACCGTCTTCCCCAATTTCAAGATTTGGTAAGTCACCTAAATGATAGCCTTTCGGATTCAGTTTGCCGTGCTCTTTTTTCATTGGATTAAAATGCCCTCCAGCTGATTCAAAAGTCGGTGGTTCACATTTTCCTACTGTATGAATATGAATACCGTGCGTTCCTGATGGTAACCCCGTTAATGCTAGCGTCATCATGACACCATTGTCCTCTTCTTGAAAATATGCATTCCCATAGCTTTCATTATTCGAACCGATGACTTTTGCGGTTGCCGTTAATGGTGAATTAGAGTTCGAATTAGATTGCGAATTGGCATTTACCGCTACTTCTTTCTCACTCTTATCAAAAAAATTACAGCCACCGACAAATACTGTTAACGACATGATTAATATAGTTATTTTTTTCATATAAATACCTCCTCTATTTCTGATGGTACCCATCTCAACATATAGTTATGCAATTTAGATAGTGATTTTGTCGCGCATACAAAGCAAAAGCCTCATTTTTTCTCGCCAGAAAGGTCTCATAATGCTAAGGATTATTAAAACTTTTGATTTTTTCTGTCCCGAGGGGGGCCCTTCATTACCTGAGCGGGTCGCTTCTCTACCCGAGCGGTTCTCCTCACTACTCGAGCGCTCCTCTTCACTACCCGAGCGGGCCGCTTCTCTACCCGAGCGGTTCTCCTCACTACTCGAGCGCTCCTCTTCATTACCCGAGCGGTTCACTTCATTACCCGAGCGATTCTCCTCACTACCTGAGCGGTTCTCTCCACTTCCCGAGCGGCCCGCTTCACTACCCGAGCAATTCCCTTCACTACCCGAGCAGTCCGCTTGACTACCTAGTGAAAATCAATAAGTCGAATTCATCCATATTTCTTGTAAAAGTAAAAAGACTGTAGACAAACTCTCGAACATTTTCGAGTTTGTTTACAGTCTGAGGTATCTCCTATTGTTTAGGAGATACCTCTTTCACAATCATTAATCTAAAATTTTCACAGTTACTGTACGGACACCCCAATTTCGAGCTTGTCCATCTGAAGGAATGAAAACATCAATTTTATTGCCTTTAATCGCTCCACCAGTATCAGCTGCGACTGCCTCTCCATAACCTTCTACCCAAACCTTCGTACCAAGAGGAATAACACGTGGGTCGACGGCGATTACTTTTAACCCAGGGTTTGATCGTATATCTGTCCCATTTGCTGTTATGCCTGAACATCCTTCACAATATGCTGTATAGGCGGTCGCGCGCATTGTATAAGTTTGCCCTGAAGCATTTGCTGGTGCGCTCGCCGGTTTAGTGGCTGAGGTTGCAGCAGAAGTCGCGGCAGGTTTCTTATATGTGCTCACGGCCGTTTTTGGCTTTGCCGCTGATGCTTTGATGGCTAATAATTCGCCTGCGTAAATCCAATCTGATGAAAGATTATTCCACTCTTTTAATTCTTCCACTGTTACATCGTAGACAAATGCAAGGTTAAATAATGTATCGCCATATTCAATAAGATGGTTATCTTTTGTAGATTCTTCTTCTTTCTCGACTTTCTCTGCATTCAAATCCTGATCCGGATGAATCCAAATCGAATCAACTTCGTCTAGCTGTTGCAACTCAGCTAGACTCAAATTGTATTCCCGCGAGATTCCCCACAATGTGTCGCCCGTTTTCACACTATATACGCCCTCTGCAGACGAGGGACTTGCAAACATACTTACGCTAAGTGTCAAGGCTACAGCTAAAGCTATTGCTTGTTTCTTCATATTAAGTAATACCTCCATTTTTTTATTTCCTGCAATCTCCTACTAGCACATTAGCGTTAGGCTCATATATGCAAATAACCAATCAGATTGCAACTAAACAACACAGGACAATGGACCTGATATTACAAATTATTACTATAAAAACGGAAAAATATACAATATCAATCATATTTTTAGCAATTTAAACATATTTTCGGGAAAAATCTTAACATGATGCCCATACATATCATCATGTTAACAGTTGGAAATTCGTAGTTTATAACCGATAATAGGAAAAAGGAGGAATGTGGAATGGATATTAACGCTATGATGGGGTCACAGGTTTTAGAGCTACAACAAACCTTACAAATGAGTGTTATGCAAAATGCCCTTAATTTAAATACGTCTGTTGCTGTCGAATTATTAAAAGATATGCCACAGCCACAAGTTGCTGCACATCCTTATAAAGGGGCAGTTATTGACGTTTCTATTTAACACTATGTTGTGAAAAATATGAATGCTACCTTTTTAAATAAGTAATTCCATTTCTTCAATACTGTTTATTGAATGAAAATTTAGTAATAACATGCATATTATTTGAAAGTTGGTGCCCGTCTGTGATTAGAGTAATAATAATGGACGATGAGCCATTAGCTCTTATTAACATGGAAAAAAGGTTAAAAGAATTTGATTCCGTTGAAATCGTTAAATCCTTTTCAACCTTAAATGATTTGCTTACTGAGGGACCCACATTGGATATTCAAGTAGCATTTTTAGATGTTGAAATGCCTGGCATGAACGGCTTAGAAATAGCCCAATTATTAAAACAATGGCATAAGAATATTCATATCATTTTTGTTACAGCATACCGTGATTATGCTGTTCAAGCATTTGATATTCAATCCCTCGACTATTTATTAAAGCCCATCTCCAAATCGAGATTAGAGACAACAATAAATAGAATTCAAGAACTCTCCCAGCACGAAAAAAAATTAACTCCCGCACAAAAACACAATGAACCATCACTTAAAATACAATGCTTTGGAGGGTTTAATGTCTCCTTTAATGATAAAATTGTTCACTGGCGAACTGTGAAAACAAAGGAGTTATTTGCCTTTCTTTTTTCTAATCTTTATAGTCATGTACCTCGAGATATAATTATCGATGCACTATGGGCAGAGACAGATTATAAAAAGGCTCGGGTACAATTGCATACAACAGTTTCCTATTTACGGACCACTCTGTCCGCTTTAGGTTATGTAAACGTGCTACATTATGCAAATGGATGCTATACCTTGCAGTTAGAGGATTTTCAATGTGATGTGCTTGACTTAGAGCAATTATTGAAACATAAAGAAGAGAACGAGGAGCTCGATGTAGAAAAAGCAGAGACATTTATACAAAATTATCACGGTGATTATATGGCGACATTAGATTATCCATGGATTAATGGTAAAGCGATTTTCTTTAACAACCAATTTACAATTTTACTAAATTTTTTAGTAGAACATTATACAGCTACACATGCACTAAAAAGACGAGAACTTATCCTACTTTTATCTTTAGATTATAGTCCTTATTCAGATAAAATCATTCAACAGCTTATTCACCATTATATAGAAGTCGATAATCGCGCAAATGCAATAAGAATATACAATACATTTAGAAATAACTTGTTAACAGACCTTGACATCCTCCCTAATCAAGATACCATCGAGCTATTCAATACTATTTCGGCAGAGTAAAAAACATAAAGTAGCTGTCTTTTAAACAGACGTTAGTCAAAGACAGCTATTTCTAATGTTGTCGGTTTGCAATTAGTAAGTTGTACCTGAAAATTCCCCAACTATACAAACACAATTTCTCCCAGATTGTTTAGCCTCATATAAAGCCTGATCAGCTATAGCAATCAACTGTTTAGGGGTTTTTATGGCTGTTGAAAATGCAGTAATTCCCGCTGACAAGGTAACTGGATGCCCAAAAAGATTCTCTGCCAAAGCTTGTTTAACACGTAAATTCTCTGCTACCTCCACCGCTTCCTCTATCGTAGTAGATGGTAAAATAATCATAAACTCTTCTCCACCATAGCGAAAACAAATTCCATGTTGATTGACGCTCTCTTGCATGATCTTTGCAAAAGCTTTTAATACTTCATCACCCGCTGTATGACCATATGTATCGTTTACATTTTTAAAATTATCTAAATCTATCAGAACAATTGCATGTGGTACTTTATTTGTAAATAATTCATTTAATACTTGATCCATACTCCTGCGATTCGGAATTCCTGTTAATGAATCTAGCTTTAATTGTTTAGTTAAATCAGCTATCCTATTTCTCGACTCTGTTAACGTATTCAATACAGCATTTTTCAAGTGATACGCTTCCAAATACCAGCCATCAATTTCCTCTAAATTTTGTATCCCCCCCCCTCCCTCTATACCCGTTGCAAGGCCTTTTAGAGGTCGAATAATTTTTACAGCGATCCATACTGTTAATACAAATAACACTAATAAAGTTAGCGCTAAAGGAAATATTATTTTTTTAAAAAGGGCATTAAATGGAACAGCTTTTTCTTCGAGTACATGGTTAGCTGCTTGTTCAAACACCGCCTCTGATTCTATTCCATTCTTAGAATCTTGCATTGTCATTTGTCCATAATCATTGATTATGCTAGAAATTTCCTTTCTATACGCCTCTTGCAAGTCACCATTATTTTCTATAAGTATTTCATTAAAACTTTGATAACTGCTCCAAATAGTTATAGTAGTTGTAGCGAGTATGCTAACCATCACAATACTAACGATCAAAAAAGATAATTTAAATTTGAATTTACACACAATAGATCCATTCTCCCATTGAGATGATTTTTTTGTGAAACCCTTTATACTTGTTTCAACTCATATATAATTTTATATATCCAATACAACATCATACGCTATAGCTCTTAAAAAAAACTTAACAAGTGATAGATTTACCGCTTTTCGACAAATTATAACTAGATCGAAAAGAACTAATGTCTCACAGTAAATCAGCCAAAATAGTATTTTTAGAGTATTTTTTAAGAAAATGCTTATTTTCTTTTTTATTAATTATTCTCTGGAGGCTTTTATGTTAAAAAAAACAACAACACGACACCTACTTATTATTGTTTTGATTTTTATTGTCCTTTCTACCCTCCGCATACTTTGGCTAGCATATTTCTTACCTTCTAATGATCAGCCATCTGCTAAAGGTGGCATTTTGGATATGCAAAATCAAATTTTGTCAGACGACAATGTTTTCTATTTAAATGGCGAGTGGCTCTATTATCCTGGATTATTATTAGCTACAATCAATGGCAATCATAGCATGGCCACTTTCCCATTAGATAAAAGCGTCCTAACTATTCCACAGCGTGATAGCGAAGCAGTGACACAACAATTTGGCACATACCGCTTAAAAATCTTACTAGACGATAATGATTCATCAGACTATCAATATGCTATCCGGGTACCAGCAATTCCTACTGCTTCAGAGCTATACGTCAATGGCAAACTTGTAGGGCAATCCGGAACAGTAGCCACAGACGCTAACATACATAAAGGGCAAGCCGCACCTTATACCGTCTACTTTACGGAAAAGGAGTCCGAAATCGACATACTTTTACAGGTATCCAATTTCGATACACCAGTTAATACTGTTATTAACAAAAGAATTTCCTTTACTTCTGCATCTGCCATGACACATTACCAAACTATTACTAAGCTATCTCTTGCTACTATCTCGGTGATAATCATTATGTATGCACTCTTTAGCATTCTTGTTTTTCTATTTATTTACCGTAAAAAGATAGTATTACTGTTCACAGTAGGCTTTCTTTTGCCATTAGTTGATGAATTAATAACTTATGATCGTTCCATTCTTGATTGGTTAAATCTCGATTATGTATGGTCTTTAAAACTGTCTAATATCGTTTACCTAGGCGCTTCCTTTTTCTTTGTACAATTTATGCGTGTTTTACTTGTCAAATATCAACATGCTAAGTGCTTCCGATGGTTCTCTATTTTATATGCTCTAGGAACACTGTTAATCATTTTGTTACCTATTCAATGGTTGCACGCCGCCAATTCTCTATTCTTTATTCTTTATATTGTTTCTTTTTTATATGTTGTAGTGCTTGCTTTAAGGGAGTACGTTGAAAACCAAAAGACTTCCGCCTTTATTGCATTCACAGCTCTTGGTACAACCAACGGAATTATATGGGGGCTTATAAAAACAACCTACGTTTTAGATATTCCCTTTTATCCGTTCGATTATTTATTTATTGTTCTTGGATTTACGGGGTATTGGTTTAAACGATTTTATGAAAATACACAGCAAATCAACAAGCTTGTCGCTGATTTACAAAAAGATGATGAACAAAAAGATGAATTTTTAGCTAGTAACGCACAAAAACTGTGGAATCCGATGAATAAAATGATTACTCTCGGACAATCAATTTATGATAATCCACACAATACCCTTGCTAGTGAAGATAAACAAAATTTGAAGTATTTAATTGATATTGGAAGAAGCATGTCCTTTACACTAAATGACATTCTTGATTTTACTCGGTTAAAAGAAGGCAACCTATATCTTCATAAAAAAAATGTGAGTATTCAAGGGGCCATTTCAGGGGTATTTGATATGCTTCGATTTATTACGGAGGGAAAACAAATACAGATGACTTCGACTATTTCCAGGTCCTTCCCTCATATAGTAGCTGATGAAAACCGTCTGATTCAAATTTTATTTAACCTTTTACATAATGCTATTAAATATACGGGTGCTGGCTCAATAGAAATTAGTGCACGCATAGAAAAAAATATGGCTGTTATTCTTATTAGCGATACTGGTTTAGGCATTGATGGTGATTTTCAAAATCGTCTATTTTCTCCTTACGAGCAAGGAAACGTGGCTGATGAGGGTATTGGTATCGGCTTATTCGTCTGTAAGCAACTAATTGAGTTGCATGGTGGGACATTACAAATTCAATCAATCTCAAACAAGGGATCGGACGTGACTTTCACATTACCACTTGCTGAAGAAAGTACTGTTGCAGATGAGGCTCTGTGTGTTAATCTAGCAGCTGATTCATTAACATCTGAAAGTATGCATCCAGAAGTATCTTCTACAGTCAATCACTTTAATATTTTAATGGTCGATGATGATCCCATTAATTTGCGGATTATGCGAAGCTTATTTGAGTCTACAGAATACGATATCACTGCTGTTACAAGCAGTGACAAGGCGTTGGAATTGCTACAGCGGCATAATTGGGATTTGATTATTATTGATGCAATGCTACCGTATATATCAGGCTATGCCTTAATTGAGTTCATCCGAGAGCATTATTCAGTACTTGAATTACCCATTTTATTATTAACAGCACGGAATTATCCTGAAGATGTTTATACAGGCTTTGCTCATGGGGCAAATGATTATGTGACAAAGCCCATCAATTCACTGGAATTAAAAGTTCGTGCAAGAGCTTTAATTAATTTAAAGTATAGTATTAATCAACGCTTACATTTAGAAACAGCATGGCTTCAAGCCCAAATACAGCCGCATTTTTTGTTTAATACACTCAATACAATTGCATCACTAAGTACGATTGATACAGATCGAATGATTGACTTAATGCATCACTTTGGTGAATATCTCCGTGCGAGTTTCGATGTCAGGAACCTTCAGCGAGTTGTTCCACTTCAAGATGAACTAGAGCTTGTCCGCTCCTATCTTTATATTAATCAACAGCGCTTTGAGGGACTTTTAAAAATCGAATGGGACGTTGACGAGAATATTGACATTGAAATCCCCCCTATTTCTTTACAAACTTTAGTAGAAAATGCAATTTGCCACGGTATATTAAAACAACAAGGTGGTGGAACTGTGTGCATCCATATTAAAGATTTTTCGGATTACGTAGCAATCAGTGTGATAGACGATGGTGTTGGTATTGAACCAAGTACATTAGCTGAATTGCAATCTGGAAACAATCCAACGAGTACCGGTGTGGGACTTCGTAATACTGACCTACGCCTTAAAAGGATCTATGGTCAAAGATTGCAAATTAAAAGTATACCGAATGAAGGAACGACTATTACTTTCCATATACCAAAAAATTGATTAAAACGAGAGCTTATTAATTATTCAGCGCTTTTTAACTTCTTACTGAAACTAGAAGAGCCATTATCTTCTCAAATGAGTTGATAATGGCTCTTTTTATACTGTCGTAACCTTTACCAAAGTATTGGCTTCGCGACCATTAACCACAGCATAATAAGTAATAATACAATATACATCCATGCCTTTCGATGTAATAGTGAAGCAAATTGTTGCTGATTGTAGGCTGGTGTATTAAATGTTCTAATAGTTGGTTTAAATGCTCGTGCCAAAAAGACAATGGAACCCAGCATCACTAGAAATGTAAGTACTACCCATGAAGTAGTCCACGGATAACCCCCACGCCACATCAATAAAATGCCAGATGCAACTAGCACATGTCCAGCATGTTTGACAATAGTAATGGCAGCCTGAAACGTCTCAATATACGGTGGCATTTCTGTCTGCTGTGCTTTACGCATTCTTTTGACAATTGCTAAAACAACAAACAATGGCCCAATCGAAAGTATGGCACTTAAAATATGTATATAGAGAAGAAGTGAATAAATCGTTATCATGGTGCATACTCCCCCTTTAATGACTCATCCTAATTATAGCATCCGGTATAGCACGTTCTAATAACAATTGTGAATCCTTTGTAAACGCAAAGTGAGCCTTTGTTAAATTGTTTGAAATGAGCGCAAAAAGGGTATAGCTTATAGTATACTGAACCACCTAAGAAAACTGTAGAACTGGTTATTCAAAAACCTTTGAACCTCTTGTGTTCACATTATTTTAAAAAGAAGCACCAACAAAAAGGTAGTTTACCTGTCTGTTAGTGCCTCCGGTATAATTGATTATTTTATCAAAATCAATAATAATTTTTCGTATTAATCTCGATAGTCATAATTAATTAGTTAAATTCATATTCTTTTTGTTTGTACCATTTGGCTTGCATATTAAATAGTTCTTTATATTCGCCATTAAGGAGTATCAATTCATCATGAGTGCCTTGTTCAACGAGTTCGCCGTCTTTCATTACTAGTATAACGTCAGCGTTTATACAGCTCCCCAAACGATGTGTTACAAAAATTGAAGTTTTCCCTATCGAGATATCTAAAAATTCTTCAATAATCTTTGCCTCACTAACTGGATCTAAAGCTGCAGTTGGTTCATCTAGTATAATAATTGGACTATCTTTAAACAACGCCCTACCTAATGCGATTTTTTGCCATTCTCCTCCTGAAAGCTCTCGCCCATGCAAAGTGGCTCCAACATTATCTGTTAGTCCTAAATCATATTTTCTTAATAATTCGGATGTTCCAGTCCTTTGAATAACTTCGTTAAATCTATCCTTAATATCTTCGTTTAGTTCACTATTTAACGTTATATTCTCCAATAATGACATCTCATATTTTAAAAAATCTTGGAAAACAGTACTGAAATATATCTCTCTATCTTCTTTACAAATAAGTCCTCCATTTAAAAGAACTTTACCATTATTAGTTGTATATAGGCCTGTTAAACATTTCACCAATGTACTTTTACCGGAACCATTTCTACCGACGATGGCCACTTTCTTCCCAGGAGTTATATCAAATGAGATATTTTTTAAAATAAGATGTTCGTGATTAGGATAAGAGAAAGAAATATTATCTACGCTTAGACTCCTAAACTCATTATTATTGTTTTCATTTTCAATACTTGATTTCTCAATAGGAACTTCTCTTAAGAAATCATAATAATCATTTATAGAAAGAGAATCCCTATAAATTCTTCCCGTTGATGATGCAAGTTGATAGCTAATATTTAAAGAACTTGAAAGCACTTGAGATAACGCCACAAATTTAGCGATTGTAATTTTCTTTGTTAAAACATAGAACGCTAGTAAACTTAAAAAGAGAAGATTTAAAGTAATTTGCAAAACACTTACATATAACAATTTCTTATTAATTTTTTTCTCCAAACTATATTGTTCGTCACCAACAATCCAATATAGTTCCTTCCATTTTCTAATGAAATATGATGCATGCTTAAATATACGGAATTCCTTAGCAACCTCTTTAGATTTGAATAATTCCTCTAAATATTCAATATTTCTATTTTTTAAAATTTGACTTAAAAATTGATCATAATCTGATTTTGATGTATACACATGAATACCAATTAAAAGTATGACTATAAAAAATAGTAAAAGTGCGATAGACCAGTGGATTAAATAAAGGGTAACAACAAATCCTATGAAAGTTATACTTGATTGGATACAGGTAAGTACTTGCATTAAATATGTACATGATGTCCTTCCAACATCTAAAGTAGCTCTTTGCAATGAATTATAGTAATTTAAATCATCGTAGTAAATTAACGGGATACTTGCACACATTGTGAAAATTTCGTTATTAAAAAAATGCTCCATTTTTTGTTTTAATCTAAATTCAATAATTTTACTTATATAATTTATGTATTCCATTAAAACAAAGTATCCAAACTGTAATAAAATGAACAGAAATGGCGTACTAGTAATAGATGCATTCTCAAGATCTCTAATCAAAGAACTGATTGTTCTTTCGGTCAAAAATATATATATTAAAGGTGAGACTCCTTTTAATACGACTATAAATAAGGTACTTAAAAGGTATAGTGGAGAAACTTTATAAATAGTTGAAATAGTCTTTATTGTTACAAAAGTTATTAACTTACTATTGTATTTTACTTTCTTTAACATACCTTTCCTCCCATTTCATCTGAAAGTTCCATAAACAAAAAAATCTTCTCCAAATAATTTA
The DNA here is from genome assembly GCF_050272295.1 of Lysinibacillus sp. NPDC048646. Classification (NCBI taxonomy): domain Bacteria; kingdom Bacillati; phylum Bacillota; class Bacilli; order Caryophanales; family Bacillaceae; genus Lysinibacillus; species Lysinibacillus sp. NPDC048646. Next base: position 4,994 of record NZ_JBNNLZ010000004.1, on the reverse strand, counting down.
GAGAAGATTTTTTTGAAATTAGCAACAACCTTTGTACACATCATCTGTACAATCAGAACCATTTGTATAAACGTGTTTCGTTGTTTGCCACATCAAACGCTTAGTTCCACATGCACCTGAACAGAACGCAGCACCGATTATTACTTCATAAGAAATACCACTTTTATCACATGCCATAGTTATCACCTCCTTTAAAGACTTTGGTATATATAGTTTATTGTTCGTCTATAAATAGCGGATATCTGCAAAGTTCTTCATTATTTGCATAAATGATATATTTATAATTTCCACTAATATGAACAGGAAATCTTATTTCAACCATCCCATCAATTCCTGGAAACATTTCTTTAATTCTAAAATTTTTTAACTCAGGTAACATAGCTTCATATACTATTTCATCTAAAGGGTCTAAAACCTTTACACTACCGACACATGAATCTAATTCAATGTCTTCATTAAAAAGGTATTTAAAGTAGACATTTGTTATAGCCACTGTTGGAAATGTAGGAACTGACATTCTATTTAATACATTAAAAATCGTATGTTGTTTAACAATTGGATCAAATTCAATATTTTCAGCCACTAATATCTGACAATTTATATCCATACTTTCTTTCCCTTCAAGTTTTCATTATTCACTTCTAAAGCCTCTATACACTCGAAAGTATTTAATAAATTTGAGTGTTTTGAGAAACTACTATTCATAGGATCATAGATTATTAACTCATACTTATGTTCAAACAAAATTTCTTCTGTATGAATCAAATTATGATTTTTCCATTTCTCTATTTTTGTCTTAAATAGCCAAGTAGGAGAATTTAAGAATACATGACATTTCACTTCACTAGAACTCAGAAAATCATCCATTCTTTTAAAATCTGGCGATTCATAATTGATAAATACAAGTTTGAACTCAATTGAGTCATCTATTTTTAAATTATTTTTTATTAGGAAGTTTTTTAGTATTTTTATATCGTTGGAATGTATTTTTTTATTGATAGAATAAACACCTTTTAAACTCAACAATAGAAATAACATCAGCAATAATATTAGCAATATTATGAAATTATCAATCATATGTAATTAGCCTTCAACTTTTTAATTTGTAAAATTAAATCATAAAAAATAATTACTATTACGATAAGTAAAAATAAAGTGACTTCCAATTTAAAGTCTAACTGATAAGTTGGTAAAAAATGCTGAAGTAATAAGAGCCCTATCAAAATAAAGTTTCTAAATAAAGGATATTTATTCATAAACTCCATATCTCCAAAGCAACTGCAGCTTCTCCCTTTTAAATCATTCTCTTTTTTTCTCTTATTTAAAAGAATTAAACAAAAGAATATTAATAAGAGACCACAGAAAACAATCTTTATAGAACCAAATAAATTAAAGGCAAAACATATAGCTATTAATAATTCTGTGAATAGAAGAAAATAACTAGAGATATTAATAAGCTGGCGATTTTTTATAATTTTATAAGAATAAATTTCGCATTTTGTACTAGGAAATGACTTTACCTTCATATAAAATGACGCAAAAAATGTACTTGAAATCAGCAAACTTATAATCATAGAAAAGTAATTCAATATTAATTACCTACTTTCTTCTACAAAACTACTTACCTCTCCGATTTCATCAATCTCTTTGATTTTTTGAATGATCCCATTACTATCAATGAGTATCAGACTTGGTGTCAGAGCTACTAAATCATGAAATGAATCGTAATTAAGTGACATCACCGGGAATGAATATTCAAATTCTTTAATTATTTCTTCATTATCTGATTGCGTTCCGTCTGTTATTAAGACAAAATCCTGATTAAATTTACTTATTCCAGGTAATAAATCAATACAAATTTTACAATATAGAGATGCAAAGCAAACAACTGTATTTCTAGATAGTTCATAATTCTCCAGGAATAGCGGGAAAACATTACCTATCTTTAATATGTCCATTTCTTCGCGTATATCTCTATGGTTCATGAACATTTGCTTTATACTCTTAATACTCATAATTACACCCCTATTTCAGATACTATGCTCATTAATAATTTTTCTATCTGGTAAAAGGTCTTCCCATTATGTCCCATTTCAGTAAACAATATTTGCCCTACCCTATTTAATAAAAAAGTACTAGGTGTAGCAGAAACATTAAAACCTTTTTCCATGTCTCTATGCTTCATTTGATAAACAGTAGTTTTATTACTATAATACTCCTTCAAAAACTCTACATTTTCTGTAGGACTATCAAATAAAACGAGGGTGTTTGCATTAGGATATTTATCGATAAAATCTTTAAGCTCTTCAATAACTGGTAAACATCCATTACATGCCGTACTAAAAAAGAAAACTAGTAAATAATCATCTAGGTAATCATATAGTTTCACATCATTAATAGCATCGATAGTACCATTATTCAGAAAATCACCTATTTGTAACGGCTCTAAACGTTTTAGAAAACGTAAATTATCATCAATCATAATTCACCTCTTAATCCGACTTGTTGTTACCAATTATAACAAGAAAAACCAATAAATTACAATACTTTTTTAAAAAAATATATTTCAACATTATTTTTAAATTTATAACACATATTCACATAACATCTTTACATATTATAACCATATATTACATAATATTACAACACTTCTTTTCTTTAATTCCCTTTATTATCTAATTAAGTATAACAAAACCATATAAATATTTCCAATAATAATTTACTATTTATTCCCATAGTTAGTCTTATCTTCGAAAATACTTTTTAAATGTATAAAATCTAGCTTTTTAATTATGTCTCTTACTGTTCTTTTATTTTTTCACTACTCCTACACGTCTTCCCTTGCTCTCGCTTATCAAATATAAAAAGAAGCACCAACAAAACAGGTGGCTTACCTGTCTGTTAGTGCCTCCATTTTTTCCGTAAGTCGCTGAATGCTAAAGCTAAAATATAGAATGTTTTTCATCACCATATTTATTAATTGCTTCATTTGGTACACCTACAGCATTCAATTTTTCGTGATTAGCTACATTATTTTCAACAAGAATATAAGCATCTTCTCCACCGTTTTGTTCGATTTCCTCCATTGAACAATAAATACGAAATGCCATAAAACATAAAGAAAGCGACCATGTCTTTATCAATTTAAGAACACTTGAATGTATAGGTAGGAACCTTGTGAACCGCATTTTAAACACTGCATACAATAATAAAGCAATATTTAAAAGAATAATTCCTCATGGATTAAGACTCATTCGCGACAATCTTATGTGCACAAGGTGTACCAGTGACAGTAGTTGCAAAAATACTTGGTGATACACCTAATACTGTCATTACTAAAATGTTCAAGGTTTGGGGCACTTTTTCGGGAACCAATTCTAAAAATTGCCCGCAATCCCTTTGTAAAGTTGTATCCCTAGACATACCGAAACATGTTATAGTAACATGCACTTATAGAACAAAAAGGAGTGATTATTATAGGAATTCATCAATTTTTTACAAGTCTCAATGACCTAGAGCGCATTATCCGTTGCCCTGGTCGCTTCAAATTTGAAGAACATAATGTGGCAGCCCATTCGTGGAAGGTTTCTCAATATGCTATGTTCTTTGCAACTCTTGAAGAGATGAATGGAGCTACGGTAAATTGGAAATCATTATATGAAAAAACCATCAATCATGATTTCGCAGAAGTATTTATCGGCGATATTAAGACACCGGTAAAGCATGCAAGCCCAGAACTTAAGCAAATGCTTGCACATGTTGAAGAAAAAATGATGGAAAAATTTATTATCAATGAGATTCCTCAAGAGTTTCAGGCGATCTTTTCTGAGCGAATGAAGGAAGGTAAGGATGAAACAATAGAAGGACGGTTGCTCGAATTTGCTGACAAATTAGATCAATTTTACGAAGCCTTTGCTGAGTTAAAACGAGGTAACACTGATTTAGAATTTGTCTATATGTATCAAACGGCACTCTCCAAACTATTAGCTATCCCCCTAAAAGCAACCGTTCAATATTTCCGAACTGAAATTTTAAAGGATGCGGTGAAGGAAAAAACACATATCGATATCCAAGCTTTAACAAATGAAGTATTAAACACAAACGAATAATGTGCATGTACAAGTTTTCCGAATGAATTGACACACGGAAGGCTTTTTTTATTTTCTAAAAAAAGTCGTATAATAGAAGTGAACGATTGGAGGGAAGCTTTTGTCACAGGAATGTTCAATTGTAGAAGATTTATTACCTTTGTATAAAAAACAAGCACTACAAGCAGATACCGTAAATTTTATTGAGCAACATGTCGCTTGCTGCGAGCATTGTCAACAGCTCACTTATGCACAGCCATTGCCAAAACCTACGATACTCCCTTTTAAACAGACATTATCCTTCTTCCATGTGATATTCATTGTACTTTCCTTTATGTTTGCATTGAATTCTTCACTTCTTGGAAATCATCTTGGCTTTGTTGTGTCCTATGCACTTTTTGGATGTCTTACTTATTTGTTCTATAAAAATAGCTGGATTGTTTTTATCATAAGCTTTATTCCTGTCTTTGTTTGGGCCATCGTCGATAATGTGATGAGTCCACTATACATTGCAAAGACTTCCTTATCCGATATTGGGACATTGCTACTTGGTGCGACGTTTATCGCTATTTTACATACGATCTTTGCCCTGCTAGGCTCTGCTCTTGCCATTATTTTGCGCAAATTTTTTAGATAAAAAAGTAAAGAATCTAATAGTACAGCTTTTTCTATTCCGCAGAAGAACCTTAAGGGGCTGTCCCAAAAGCCTTTAATCAATAATAATCGCTCCCCGCGTGGTGAATATTTACACTTCACTTTCCAAGGGCAATGTACGTGCCGCTGGCGTTTACACGGGTTTTTACCTGTATATCGTAAGCCCGTATTCAAATAACGCATATAAACACGCAGCACCTCCCGGTACTATAAAGGTATCAATTAAAGGAGGTGCCTTTCATATGCCACAGC